>CAXTUV010000047.1:0-7348 GCA_964247445.1 uncultured Acidobacteriaceae bacterium
CCCGCAGCGCGGCCATCGTGACCGACACGCTGCGGGCCTTTGCCGGGGCGGGTCGCGCCAGCTCAATCCCGGCCACGCCCATGCGCTGCGCACGGCGCCCGAGCCGCAGCACCTCTTCGAGGACGGGCCCGGGCAGCAAGTCCTGGAGCATCGGCAGCCGCCCGCCGGCATTGGCCGAGCAGCCCAGCAGGTCAAGAAACGCACGATTGACCTGAAGCACCGCATAGGAAGAATCGATGACCGCGACCCCGCTCGGAATATTCTCGAGAATGCGCTCCAGTTCGTGGCGGCGGTGCTCCAGGCGGCGGTTCGCCTGCTCAATCTGCGCGGTGGAGGTTTCCGCGATTTGCCGGCTTCCTTCCAGGTCGGACGCCATCTGGTTAAATGCGCCGATCAGTTCACTGAGCTCTTCGGGCGCGGTCAAGGTAATACGCTGCCGGTAGTCGCCCGCGGCAATCGCGTCCATGGAGTCGGCCAGGGCCTCCAACGGTCCGGTGATCTGCCGGGAAAGAAAGATCGCGAGCCACGAGGAGATGAAAAAAGTAAGAGCGGTAACCAGAGACAGCAGCAGGAGGAAGGTGCTGCGGACCCCGCGCCGCTCCCGGTAGGCGGCGTAGTATTCGCGCGCGCCGGCGGCCATGCCGTCGATGGAATCGCCTAGGTTAGCGGGCAGCGGAAGGGCGATGACAACCACGCCGCCGCCGTCGAAGGAAGCTGCCCCGAGCGCGAAATCGTGGCCGCCGTTCACGCGGAGCACGAGGTTGTCCGAGCTTTCGGCTGCCTGGAGCGCCGCGGAGGCAAGCGGGACTTGCGAGGAGGAAAATGGTCCGGCTGAGCGCAAGGGGTGTTGGCGCGGCGTTTCGGCTGTAGGCTGGGCGGCGGGTACGCTTGCAAGCTGCGGCATTGCGCCCAGAGCCGGCCAGCTGTGCAGCCCGGACGAGAAAGCAGCGGGTGCCTGATAGCTGGCTACCGGCTCCCCATCGCGGTACAGAAAGACAAAGCCGCCCTCGAGCGTGATGCGATGCCTGCGCATCTCTCCCGCGAGCGCTTCGGCATCCTCGGTTGACCAGGAGCGAAGGAACTCAGGCGAGCGGGCGAGCGAGTCCGCCTCAGCCCGGGCATTGCCGGCGACATAGCGCGAAAATGCAAACGCCACCGCGAGGGACTGGTCGCGAAGCCGGGTGACGGGCTGCGAAAACCAGCGGTCGAGCGAACGGTTCATGAGCAGAAACGAAAACAAGGACATGAACACAATCGGCGCAAAAGAAAGAACCAGCGCGCCGAGCAGCATGCGCGATCGCAGCCGCGCCCCCAGAACGCGCGAGCGGCCGTCGGCGTAAATGCGCAAGAAGTTGCGGGTCAGCAAAACGACGAGCAGAAGCAGCAGAACAAACAGGACGACCGTAATCGCCGTGAATAGGAACAGCGGGAAGGGGCTTTCACCCGGCGCGGGTGGCAGGCGGAAGTAGTTGAGAGCGCTCATGCCGAGCAGAAGAAGCAGAAACGCTCCGCCCAGCATGGATACGGTAAGGCGTCGTTTCCAGCGCGCGTCGGCTCGCGGCTCAGAGGGCGTCGCCTGTGGAGACCGGTTCGCCTGTGGAAGCGCGCTCATGGGGCAAGGGTAACAGCGGTAAGCGGGCAAAATCGGTTGGGGGAGGGGAAACTTTCGAGGGAGAAGCGGGCATCAAAACCGTTCTATGAAGAACACAAGGTTTGCTTCCGTGACCCTCCCTTTTGCTTTCGCCGCCGCGCTACTGGTAAGCGGTTGCAGCAAGCAAGCCCCGCAGCAGGCGGCCCAACCTCCCGCTCAACCGGCTGCGGCTCCCGCCGACCAAAGCGCCACGCTGCCGCCGCCTCCGCCCCCGCAAGGCTCCGCGCCGGCCGTCGCACCGTCGGCAACAAGCGCCGCGGCACCCCCGCCGGCTACTCCGTCGGAGCGTCGCCGGGCGCATGCTTCGGGAAGCAGCTCTGACGACGCGGCAGCCCCCGCCGCCGCACCCGCCAACTACACAATTCCAGCGGGAACCCACATCAGCATCACGACGACGTCCGAGATCAGCTCCAAAACCAGCCAGCCGGGCCAGACCTTTACAGCTACCGTGGCCTCGCCCGTGGTCGTCGGCGGCCGGACGCTCATCCGCTCGGGCTCGCGCGCGACCGGGACGGTGGTGGGTACGCTGTCCGTCAAGCTGGATAGCGTAACCTCGGGCGGCCAATCGTATGACGTGGAGTCGAGTACGGTGGACCAGGTGCAGAAAGGTAAGGGCAAGCGCACGGCCGTGTTGACCGGCGGCGGCGCGGGCGCAGGCGCACTGATCGGCGGTTTAGCCGGCGGCGGCAAGGGCGCTCTGCTCGGCGGCCTGCTCGGCGGTGGCGGCGGCGCTGCCGGGTCGGCGTTTACCGGGAATAAGGAGATCACGATCCCGGCGGAAACGACTCTAACCTTTCGGCTGGAGAATTCAGTCACGGTACGCCGCTAGAAATTTGCGCGAATAAAGGGGGGAAAGGCGCGAGCCTCCCCCTTGCTATTGCAACAGCTCTGTCACTGGTTTCCACTGCTTGCCTTGCGAGTCGGCGACCGGCTCGCAACAAAGCATGCCCGCATAGGTGTTCACGCCTTCCGCCAACCCAGGATCGGCCAGCAAGGCTGCCCGTACGCCCTTTGCGAGCTTCTTTACGTACGGAAACGTCGCGTTGGTCAGGGCCAGTGTTGAGGTGTTCGGCACTGCGGCCGGCATGTTCGTCACGCAATAGTGCACCACCCCATCGACCTCATAGGAGGGATCCGAGTGCGTGGTGGCTCGGGCGGTTTCGATGCAGCCGCCCTGATCGATGGCGACGTCCACGATCACCGCGCCCTTCTTCATGCCCCGTACCATCTCCGCGGTGACAATCTTCGGTGCCGCCGCGCCCGGGATCAGAACCCCGCCGATCACCAGGTCGGCTGCCTGTACGGCTTCGGTTACATTGTGGAGATTGGAAGCCAGGGTAAAAACCCGGCCCGCGAAGATGTCATCGAGCTCCCGCAGGCGGTGGAGGTTGCTGTCGATGATCGTGACTTTTGCTCCCATGCCGAGAGCGATCTTCGCGGCATTTGTCCCGACAATGCCGCCGCCGACAATGCACACTTCCGCCGGCGGTACACCCGGCACGCCGCCGAGCAAAAGTCCGCGACCGCCGTTGTTTTTCTGAAGCCACGCCGCGCCTACCTGGACGCTCATGCGTCCGGCAACCTCGCTCATCGGAGTCAGCAGCGGCAGAGTCCCCTGGGCGTCGCGAATCGTTTCGTAGGCAATGCCTGTCACCCTACGCTCCACAAGCCGGTCGGTAAGCTCCGGCAGCGGGGCCAAGTGCAGGTACGTAAATAAGGTGAGGTCCGGACGGAAAAACCCGTACTCCTCCTTGGTCGGTTCCTTGACCTTCACGACCATATCGGCATGCGCCCACACATCCGCGGACGCGCCGACAATCTCCGCCCCGACTGCCTGAAACTCGTCATCGGTAAACGCGGATAACTCGCCGGCCCGCTGCTCCACTAGTACGGTGTGCCCGGCGGCTTTCAGTTCCTTCGCCCCTGCCGGGGTGAGTGCCACGCGTGTTTCGCGATTCTTAACCTCTCTGGGAACACCGATGATCATGGCTCGATCATACAAGCGGGCTTAGGGTGGCTCGGGGCGCGGCATGGAAGTGCGGGGGCGTCTGCGCCGGCCAAAGCGGCGCGTCCAGAGCTTCCAGCCTCGGCTTGCCGAACAGGTAGCCTTGGAAAAGTTCGACCCCAAGATCCCGCAGCGCTTGAAACTCTTCCTGCGTCTCAATCCCTTCCGCGATCAGCCGAATCCCGAGCTCGACGCACATGGCGACCACCGCGCGCGTGATGGCGCGGCTTGCCGGGCGGCTGTCAATGCCGCGCACAATCTTCATGTCGAGCTTGACGATGTCAGGCTGAAACTCCGCCAGCAGATCGAGCCCGGCATATCCCGCGCCGAAATCGTCAATAGCGGTTTGCAGGCCGTGCTTGCGGTACTCGCGAAAGATATTGACCAGATGAGCGCGGTCCATTACCTGCTCGCCTTCAGTGACTTCAAAGATGATGCGTGTAAGCGGCAGGCCGACCCGGGTCGCGGTTTCCAGCGTTTTCCGGATGCAGGTTTCCGGTCGATACACCGCGCCGGGAATGAAGTTGATGGAGACCGAGTTCTGCGTGCCTCCGAGCGCGGCAGCCAGTTCAATCGCTTTGACGCGGCAGGCTTGGTCGAAGGAGTACATGTTGTCGCTGTTGACCTGCGCTAGGACGGAGCCGGCCCCTTGCCCTTCCGGACCGCGAACCAAGGCTTCATAGGCGAAAACACCAGTCAGACCGACGATTGCCTGAAACGCCATGGTGAAAGGAAAGAGTTCGGGTTCCTCAATGCGGCATTGCCCACAGCTGCCGGCCTGTTGGGTTTGCGACTGAAGCACGTTCACAGGAAAGCTCCACGCGAAGAAATGATTGCAGGGCGAGCATACGACGGGTGTTCCCCATTCTTTGTTTGAGATCAGACGAGGCCCATTACGGAAGTACCGGAAAACGGGAATGGATCGGCAAGTCTTCCACTTTTGTGGCATGGGGGAGCGCTACAATGTGGCTTACCTTCGGGGGACTTTCCAGCAGATCCATGCCATCCAACGGCTTTTCGTCACGTTCGTCGCGGTCGCGCGGAATGCGTTCGCTGTTCAGTATTTTTTCAAGTGATCTGGCGATCGATCTGGGAACTGCGAATACCTTGGTATATGCGCGGAATAAAGGCATCGTCGTGAACGAGCCTTCCATTGTCGCCATTAACAAAAATACGGGTGATGTGGAAGCAGTCGGTAAAGAAGCCAAGGAGATGCTGGGCCGCACGCCCGGCAACATCGTTGCCATTCGGCCGATGAAAGACGGGGTGATCGCGGATTTCAAAATCACCGAAAAGATGCTGAACTACTTCATCCAAAAGGCGCATAACCGCAAGATGCTGGTGCATCCGCGCATCGTGATCGGCGTGCCTTCGGAGATCACGCAGGTGGAAAAGCGCGCGGTCGAGGACTCCGCCTATCGCGCGAAGGCCAGTGAGGTGTTCCTGGTCGAGCAGGCCATGGTCGCCGCGATCGGCGCGGGGCTGCCGATCACCGAGCCGCAGGGCAACATGGTGGTCGACATCGGGGGCGGCACCACCGATATCGCGGTCATTTCCCTATCCGGAATCGTGTATTCGCGGTCCGTCCGCATGGCCGGCAACCAGATGGACGAGCAGATCATGAACTATCTCAAGCGCAAGTACAACCTGCTCATCGGAGAGCGTACCGCCGAGCAGATCAAGATTGAGATCGGCTCAGCCTACCCGCTTGAGAAGGCGTTGACGATGGAGATCAAGGGCCGCAATCTGCTGGAAGGCGTACCCAAGACCATTCAGATTGAGGACGGGGAGATTCGGGAAGCGCTGGCCGAGCCCATTTCAACCATTATGAACGCGATCCGGGTCGCTCTGGAGCGGACACCGCCTGAGCTTTCGGCCGACATCTCGGACCGCGGAATTGTACTGACCGGCGGCGGCGCGCTCATCAAAAACCTCGACAAGCGCATTCGCGAGGAAACCGGGTTGCCGGTTTCGGTCGCCGACGACCCGCTGGCTTCCGTGGTTCTGGGCACGGGAAGGATGCTGTCGGATTTTCGGCTGCTGCGTAAGATCAAGATCGACTGAGTCGCGATGGGAACCCTTTTCACCCGCTACAGAAATGTCCTGACGCTGGCGCTGGTGCTGCTGCTGCAATTTGTCCTGCTTGCGGTACAGGTGCGCCCGCGTCTGCCGGGAGCCTCGCTGGCGGATCAAGACGGAGTACGGGCGCTCCGCTTCGGTGTACACGCGGTGGTCGGGCCGCCGGAGCGCGTGCTGCACTCGGGCGGCATGAGCCTGCGCGGGTTATGGTCGAGCTACGCGAATCTGGTCGGGGTCAAGGAAGAAAACGAGCAGCTGCGGCTTGAAAATCAACAGCTTCAGTTGGAGCAGGCTTCGCTCGCCGAGGACGCGCGCCAAGGCGAGCGGCTGCAGGAGATGCTGGCCTTTAAGCAGGCCTATGTCGATCGCACTGTTCCGGCGCAGGTCATTGGGGCGAGCGGCTCGGACCTGGAGCGCATGCTGTCGATAGATAAGGGCGCGGAAGACGGAATCGCGCCGGGTATGCCGGTCATTTCGCCGGACGGGATCGTCGGCCGTATCCGGGAAAGCTTTCCGCACTCCGCCGATGTGCTGCTGATCTCCGACCCCACAAGCGCGACCGGGGTACTTCTGGAGCAAACCCGCACCCGTGGCGTTTTGCGGGGCGACAGCGCGGGCCGGCCTGAAATCGTGAACCTGATTCCGGATGACCGGATCAAGCCGGGACAGATGGCGCTTACCTCAGGTGGGGATAGGAACTTTCCGCGCGGCCTGCCGGTGGGTGTGGTCGACAAGGTCGTGCCGGACGTGGACAATCAGCCGCTGGTCGATGTACGGCTGAAGCCCGCGGCAAACCTGCAACGGCTTGAAGAAGTTCTGGTGGTGACCGGAACCGCCCCCGCGCCTTCCGCCAAGGCGCGCCGTGACCTGCTCCGCAGCGAAGGCGCAGCGCTGACGATCAAGGCGCAAGCGGCCCAGCAAGCGGCGGCTGCGGCGGAGGCGGCGCTCGAAGCGCAGCGAGCGTCCGACATCCTGGCCCAGCGGCTCCCGAGCGCGTCCAACGTGGAAAATCCCGATGCCCCGGATGCCGCGCCGGGGTCTTCGCCGGCGACCGCTGACTCCCAAGCCGCGCCTTTGCACCCACCTTCCGCGCTGCACCCAGACCATTTCTCGCCCGGTGCCGCGCCGAAAGCGTCCGAGCTGACGCCAGGTGCCCGCGTCGTGCCGCCGGCTGAAGGTACACCGGATACGGAACGTTCGGTCGAGCAGGGAGGTAAGCCCGCGCCGCCGAGCCCGTCGGTATCGCCGGCCTTCCGCGCCGCCCAGGAGGCCGCTGCCGCGGCTCGGGCCAAGGCCGGTGGAAACAGCAATGCAATTGTGCCCGCCCAGCCTGACGCTTCAGGCGCAAAAGCTGCGGCGTCCTCCGCGAAGCCTACGGGAGCGACTCCGGCCCGAACCGCCGGACAAGCGGCGGGCGCAACCCATCCTGCAGGGCAGACCGGCACGGCTCCAGTGCATTCCCCTTCAACACCTGCATCGAAAGTGCCCACGGCACCGAATGCCGGGGAGGCTCAACCCGGCGCGACCGCTGCGCACTCCGCGAACTCGCCGAAGGGAGTCGGCATTCCGACGCGCATTGTCGAGGACGGACCGCTTCCACCGCCCGCCGCGAC
>CAXTUV010000047.1:7358-11604 GCA_964247445.1 uncultured Acidobacteriaceae bacterium
AGAAGACAGCCCCAGAGATTGTTCCGGACGACGGGGCCCGCCCCCCGCAGGCGTCGGCTCCGCAACCGGCTCCGCAGGAGCGGCGCTGACGCATGGCTTTGGAGGCAGCAACTCGAAGGGAAACAGAAGCGCCGCCGCTGCCGTTCTGGCTTGTACTGCTTGCGCCGCTTGCCGCGATTGGGCTTGACTCGTTTCTGCCGGTGCACTTGGCGCTGCTCGGTATCCTGGACCTGCCGCTGCTCCTCGTCATTTACTTCGCCACCGCTAAACGCAGTCCGGTCGTCGGGCTTTGCTCGGGCGCGGTGATCGGGATTTTGCAGGACGGGCTTACCCGCGAGCCGCTCGGAGTTTACGGCATTTCCAAGACCGTGGTGGGCTACATCGCGGGGCTGCTCGGCAACCGCATCGATACCGAGGATGCACTTGCCCGTCTGCTGTTTACCTTTGCGCTGTCCCTGCTGCACAGTGGCTTGTACTGGGTTGTGGTCGAACGCCTTTTGGCGCAGCCACTGGGCTGGAGCACGACGCACGAGTTGCTGCGTGGCGGCGTGAATGCAGGTGTAGGTGTTGCTCTCTTTACACTCTTGGACCTAACCCGCGGAAGTGCCCGTTAGTCCAAGGTAACGGTACTCTCCACGCTTTTTCTTCGCTCGCATGGCCAGGCAAAGTTATTCTTCTAGTACACAAATGCTCAAGCCTGAAGAAGAAATCCCGGCCGCCAAACTCACCGCGATCCAGTACATCATTTTTGGGATTCTGCTGGTGCTGGTCGCTGGGTTGTGGCGTTTGCAGGTGATCGGCAAGAACAATTACCGAGCGCTGGCCGAAGCGAATCGCGTCCGAAAAGTACCCATTCTTGCCCCGCGCGGGCGCTTGCTCGACCGGGAGGGCCGTTTGCTGGTCGACAACTACCCTTCGGTTTCCTGCTTTTTGGTGCACGAGCAAGGCCGCGATCTGAACGCCGACCTGCCGAAGATCGCGGATGGGCTGCATGTACCGGTCGAGCAGATCGAGGCGGCAATCAAAAAGTACGGCATCACCTCCAAGTACAAGCCCATTCCGCTCAAGCAGGACATTACGCCGGACGAGCAGGAGTTCATCGCCGCGCACGCGGATGAGCTGCCGGAGCTTGAACTGATCCACGAGCAGCGGCGGCTCTATCCGCGCGACGGCTTCGCGGCGCACCTGATCGGCTATGTCGGCGAAGTAAGCGAAGACATGCTGCAGCAGGCGAAGTACGCCTACTACGAACCCGGTGATGTGGTCGGGCGTTCGGGTGTGGAAGAAACCTACGATCAGCTGCTGCGCGGCACCGACGGCTCGCACGACGTGTTTGTCGACTCGCACGGTCGGGAGGTCGGCGTGCTGGGCAACGAGCCTGCTGTGCCCGGAAAAGACCTGCGGCTGACCCTTGATCTTGACATACAACGCGCGGCTGAAAACGCCATGGGCAACCGGAACGGCGCGATGATTGCCATGGATCCCCACACCGCGGAGGTGCTGGCGATGGTGTCGCTCCCGGCGTTCGACACCAATCGCTACGCGGTAAAGATCGGGCGTGATGATTGGACCAAGCTGGTCACCGACCCCGACCATCCGCTGCTCAACAAAGCCATTCAAGCGCAGCTCGCACCAGGGTCTACGTTCAAGGTCATTATGTCCGTCGCCGGGCTCGAAGAGAATATCGCGCAAACGCTCAAGGTGGACTGCCAAGGCGGCGCGACCTTTTATGGGCACTTCTTTTCCGATGACGCCCACCATGGAAACGTGGACATCCATAACGCGATCCCGCTTTCCTGCGACACCTACTACTACACGCTGGCGCAGCGGCTGGGGATTGAGAAGATCGCCGATTGGGCGCACAAGATGGGCATTGGCAAGCGCACGGGCATCGACCTGCCGAATGAGGCTTCGGGCGTGATGCCGAGCGAAGAATGGAAGATGCGCAACTACCACGAGAAATGGTATGCGGGCGAGACCATCTCGGTCGGCATCGGGCAGGGCGCGGTGGCCTTGACGCCGATTCAGCTGGCGCGCGCCATCGGCGGCATCACCTCGGGAGGCGTGTTCGAGCGGCCGCACTTGGTTTTCCCCAATGAGCTGCCCGCGCAGTATGAGCAGGCTGTGCTCGAAAGCTTCCCGGGCTCCGGGGCGGCGGAGGTGCGCATCGATCCGGTCGCGTGGGAGACGATCACCGACGGCATGGCCGCGACGACGACCACCGGTGGTACTGCCTATGCTTCGCACCTTGACGGCATTGACTTCGCGGGCAAGACCGGCACCGCGCAGGTTTTGAATCACTCCTTCGGCGCGAAAAGCGTGTCCAAGGACCGAAGCGGCCGCGCCAATGCCTGGTTCGTGGGTGTGGCTCCCCGGCGCAATCCGGATATTGTCGTTGTGGTGCTGTGGGAGCATGGCGGCTGGGGTGCCGGCTCGGCGCATCTGGCCGCGCAAGTGATTGAGACGTATGTCGACAAGCAGCGGCGGCTCGAGCACAATCTCCAAGCGCCGCGACCCGCGGTCGAGGTAGGCGCGGTGTACTCAGCTCCGGGCGAAAAAGACGGGGTCGTCACGAAGAAATCCAGCGCCAAAACAGTAGACACACCGATTGGGCCGGATGAAAAAGACGCGCCGGCTGTCCCGACGGCGAGCTTTCGAGGCGGGCACTTCTGGATTCCGGCGCGCGGACCTGAAGGGAAACCCGGCGAATGAAAGGTCGCTTGTTTTCCTTTCGGGACTTCGACTGGACCCTGCTCGGGTTTGTGCTGCTGATGTCCGCTTTATCGGTGTTGGAGATTTACTCTGCCACGCTGCACACTAAATTTGTCGGTTTTGAGAAATCGCAGATGGTGTGGCTTGCCGCCGGGCTGATCGCGATGTGCATCGTGAGCCGCATCGACTATCATGTGATTCTGGATGCGGTCCCTTGGATTTACGGAATCTTCCTGGTCGCGCTGCTCGCTGTTCCGATCGTGGGCACAAAGGTTCTCGGGGCACGACGCTGGATCAAGTTTCCGGGCGGCATCCATTTTCAGCCGTCCGAGTGGGTCAAAATCATCCTGATCCTCGCGACTGCCCGCTACTTCGCCAAGCTCGTCGGCAAGCCGATGACTTGGAAGGACATTTTCAAGGGCATCGCGCTCGTCGCGGTCCCGATGCTGCTGGTGCTCAAGCAGCCGGACCTTGGGACGGCGCTCACCTACGCGCCGATTCTGCTGGTCGGATTATTCCTGGGAGGCATCCCGTGGAAAAAAGCACTGATTTTGGGGGTAGTCGGGGCGGTTCTGGCAGGCGGCGTCTGGACCAGCGGCAAGGTGCTGAAGCCTTACCAAAAAGCACGGCTCACCAGCTTCGTCAACCCTGACAATGACCCGCGCGGCTCGGGTTATCAGATTCGGCAGTCCCTGATTGCGGTCGGCGACGGGGGCATCTTTGGGCGCGGCGTCGCGAAGGGAACGCAAACTCAAGGCGATTTTCTCCCGATTCCGTATACCGATTTCATCTTCGCCGCATGGAGCGAGGAGCACGGCTTCGTCGGCGCGGTCGGCATGCTGCTGTTATACTTCCTCATATTGATGCGTTTGATTCAAAACGCCCAAATCGCCGCCGACCTACCCGGAACTTTACTGGTCATGGGTGTCGTCGCCGTACTGATCTTTCAGATTCTGGTCAATGTAGGCATGGTCGTAGGATTCATGCCGGTTACAGGCATCCCTCTTCCGCTGATGAGCTACGGAGGGTCCTCGGTTTTGTTTACGTTCCTGGCGCTCGGCATGGTCATGAACGTGCGCATGAATCGCTTTGTCAATTAGGCAAGGCGCGCAGGAGTGCCGGGCATCCGTCGACGGCGGATCTCGGCAAGAGAATCAAGGCCCGGGTTGGAATAGATTCCGGGTGGTCACAAGTTGAAATACGAACCGGCGCGGCGAACCCATTTGAGGGGCCGGCCGGGCAGGACACTCGGGATGAGCGCACAAAGATGGGAAACGGCCCCACCTGCACCGATGCAGGGAAACGCGGTCACCATCGCCCTACGCCCCCATTTTGGAACTCAGGCTTTTTCGCAGAGCCGCTTAGACCGCCTCCGCGGCCAAACGGCGGCGCGCCCGTCTGAACAGCTTTCCCCTCCAACCCCGTTCGTCTCACCTGCTCGGCTCTTGGCCCAGCGGGTTCGCCCCGCCACAATGGGGTGCCATGGCAAAAGAGATTTGCATCACTACTACGCCGCACGAAACGCGGCTTGCGA
>CAXTUV010000048.1:0-11242 GCA_964247445.1 uncultured Acidobacteriaceae bacterium
CCGCTGTACCGCTCCATGGGCAGCCCGCAATACCCTACGCCCGCCCAGGTCGATGCGATGAATAAGGCTGGCGCGCTGCCGCCGCCCAGCGTCGAACATCTCGTGGGCGGCCGCCTACAGCTTGATCTGGGGCCGAACGCATTGGCCCTGGTTACGGTTGGAGGTCGCTGAAGATTCGCGGCACCGGGGAAGACGGCTACAGCGCCCGCAGGCGTCGAACGAGGTCTTTAGGGTGAAGCGGCTTCGACCAAAGCTCAAAGCTGTGGGTTTCGCGGTTGGCCGCATCCACAAGCCCGGCTACGTTGGCTTGCCCTGAAAAAAGGACGATTCGGATGTGCGGGCAGTGCTTCAAGATTTCTCGACCCGTTTCGATGCCGTTGCGGCCGGGCATGCGCACGTCGGTCAGCACGATATCCGGACAGTGGTCCGGGACGGCCTCCAGCGCCTGCTCGCCGCTGTACACCGCGCGCGCCTCAAAGCCGCTCAGATTCAAGATGGTGGTCAGCGTGTCGGCGATCAGCCGTTCATCATCGACCACCAGCACACGGGTTCGCTGGGCGGTTAGAGGCTCCGCGCCGTCGCTCGAAAAGTGGCGAGGCTGCGCGTTTCGCGGGTCTTCCAGCTCCGCCAGCCGGAGATGGGGCGGCGTCAGGAAACGTGCGGGTGAGGCGGCGAGCTGAGGAGCCATGCGATCGAGTACGCCCCCTTCTGAAGCGCATGGTACCGAAGAAGCAGCCTTACTGTCTGCATCCAAATAAAGGCAGTCCCAAGGTTAGGGCAGCATCGCGTGCCGCCCCCAACCTGGCGGACCGGTTACTTGCGCTTGAAGATGAGCGCCGTCGGGTAGCTTGCCGCGTAGGAAGCATACGCGCCGTTCACAGCCTGTACCGGGTGTGTGACATCCTCGGACGGAGTGAAGTAGCTCACGTTCCAATTGCCCGGTATCCGCACCTGCACGGGCACGGGCGTGACAAGTTGGAGCGTTTGCGACGATTTATTCCAAACCGGGGCTTCGTTCCATAAGAAGAGCGCGATGGAGCCGTCGGAGCCGGTAAGAGCGAGAGCATGACCGGTACCCTGCGGCAGGCCGCCGATGGAGCCCTGCACCGTTTGGCGGGCGGACGGCTTATCCGCCGGCAAAACTTCCGCGAGATGGCGCATCGCCCAAGCTACAACTTTTGGGGAGTTGTCCAGGTGAAAGAAGCCGAAGTGATCGTCGCTGTTACTGCTTTGCGGGTCGGAGTAAGGGTCAAGTAGTTGATAGATGTAAGTACGGATCACTCCTTCGAGCGCCGCATCGAAGTAAATATTCAGGGTTTCCTCGGCTTGTGCGGACTCGTCCACGCCGTCCGGATCTTTTGGAACAGGCAAGGTTGAATAGCCGGTCTCCGTGATTTGTCGCGGCGTACTGCCGAGGCCCGTGAAGTAAACGGGAAAGTCGCTCGCGAGCCGGGCAAAAGGCTGCACGCCGCCGTAGGGGTACGGGTGCGTGTTGGCTTCATCCGCGAGTCCGTATTGCTCCGCCAAGTTTACCGGGGCCGCGCCCGTCATGTAGAGAACCGGAATGTTTTTCAGCAGCGGGTCGGCGTGGACAGCCGCATAAAGGTTTCGTTGAAAGGTTTCGCCGGCCTGCTCATTGCCGCCTGAACCGTGGCAGGGGAAATTATTGATTTCGTTTGCGCCTTCAAAGGAAAGCGCCACGCCCGGGTAGCTGCGCTCGAGCGCGTCGACTTGTTGAATCTGTGTCGGCAGGTCGCTGTTGCAGTTGCCGACGAAGTTGAAGCGCTTGCCGTTGGCCGCCAGCATCTCGACGGCAGCGAGCGCTTGTCCGTGTGGAAGCCAGTTCACAGGGTCCGGCGCGTAATCGCGCAGGTTGCGGATGCCGAGGAAGTTCAGATCATTCAGCACGGCACCGGCATCGGCGTATTTACCGTCCGTGTACTCGATATGCGTGTTGACGCCGAGCGAATCCTGAAAAGCGGCGAGCGGAAGGGACGGAATCGTTTGTGTGGTGTTGGATTGGGCAAGGGCGGTGCCGTCGGAGGCGAGGAGGGCGACGGCGAGGAAGCAGGAGGCCTGCAAGGAAAAAGTGCGTGGCATACGTACCTTCACGCAGGACCGGACTAGCTAGGGGCAGCCGGACGCGGCCTGCGAACTTTCGTTCGTTTCCCGCATCCTACGGCTGAATTCCTACCGCGCCTAGTTAGAATTGTAAGAAGAAAGCTGTCCTTCCATCACTTTCGTGACGGTGAGAGACTGCAACCTTTGTGTAATTCCGAGTTAGAATTCGGGAAAAGATGCCTTGCTGTGAAACCTAATAAGAAAGTAAGCAGGCATGCTTTACCAACTTGCTTTTCTTTTTGTCTCGCGGCGCAGGTAGGAAGTTTTTCGGAGCGTCGTCCAAGATTTCTGTGGAAAACTCGACCGCCGAAAGATCGTCCAAGCTATCTGCCACCTGAGGCTTAGCAGCTACACAAGAGAAAGCGCTGCGCGTGTATCCGATGTAGATTCTGCACGGGATCGCGGAAAGGCGCGTCGCATTGTCGGCTCAACTACGCGGCGCGGCTTGGACGCGACCGCAACCGCGAACAAAACCCAGATCATGGGCATAATTGGATCCGGCGTGGCCACCAACAGCGCGACAAACAGCACCGCGATGGCGAACAAGCTTCGCTCGTACAGCTCGTGGCGCACATAGAAGCGAGGGTGCCGCAGCGGCTGAACGAGCTGCCACAAAAAATGCAGCAGAAGGAGCACACCGGGGATGCCGGCATTGCCGAGCAGGGAACAGGCAAAGCTGGAAGCGCGAACGCTGCCCCATCCGGCCCCGAAGTAATACGAGTCTCGTGCTGTTTGAAGCGCCAGCTGGTTCCAAAGGGTGCGCTCGCGGTAGGAGTCCGAGTCGACTTTGCTGACGAACACAGTATTGAACACTTTGGCGACGGTTTCAGGCGCGTTGGTGAATGCGACTACAAGCACCAGGGCAGCCGCGAAGCCGAGCAGAAGCAGCATCTTGACCGGAGCCGCGCCCTTGCGACCAAAGCTGTAGCGCAAATAGGCAAGGAGGCCGCCGACGGCGATGGTGCACAGGCAGGCATAGCCGACGGTGGACACGGTCAGGATGAGCGCGGCCAGCATGAGCAGAAATGAGGCGGCATGCTGCCAACGGATGCGATGGGTCCCCATACGCCAGCTCAGCAGCGCCAAGCCGATACTGAGATAGAGCGCCGCCTCGGAAGCTTCGTTCAGGGTCGAGTTGAGCCGCCAGACACCATTAATTTGGTAGGCGCTGTAGATGACGTGGGCGGTATTGGTGTAAAGCAGCCCGGACGGATACGGCACATTCGCGACGGCATTCGCGAGCTGCCACATGGAAAAGACCGCGACGCAAGTCGCCGCGCGCACATACCAGTCCACGGCGGAGCGCAGCTGTTCGCGCGTCGAGTGGACGGCAAGAAGGAATACGGTAAACGCCGCCAGCAGGTACATGGTTTGCGTGAAGTTGGTAATGCCGGGCGCAAGGTGCTGGTTCAGCCCATTATGCGAGTTGGAAACAAGGATGCCTCGGAACAGGACGGGCCACAGCACCGCCGTGCCGGCCGCGTAAGCGACAAACAGAACCAGCGCGAGGAAGGCGCGGCGGTTCAGGCCGGATACGGGCTTGAGGCGCAGCTTGCCGCGCAGGGCCTGGATGGGTAGACACAGCCCTAGCGCGAGCAGCCACGGCGAGATGGGCGAAGGACCGGCGTTGAGGGCCGAAGCCGCGTCGAAAATTGAGGTGAACAGCACAATGGGCAGGATTTCGCCCCGGGTGCGCCGCCAAAGAAAGGCAATCAGCAGCAGCAGAGGGATGGTGGATGCGGTCATGGTCTGTGCACTCCTGTCCGGGTCTTTGGGGTGGGGAGGGCGCTCTAGTACGCGCCTTCGGTGAAGAGCACGGTCTTGACCGTCCGATACAGGATGAACAGGTCCATGGCCACCGACCAGTTCCGCACGTAATACTCGTCGATCTCCGTGCGGCGCTCGTAAGTGGTGTTGTTGCGGCCGGAAATCTGCCAAAGCCCGGTGATGCCGGGAGTCACGCGCCGGTAGTGTTGGTAGCGCCGCCCGTAGCGTTCCACCTCGGCCATCACAATCGGACGAGGTCCGACCAGGCTCATCTCACCCGTGAGCACGTTCCAAAGCTGCGGCAGCTCATCCAGCGAGGTCTTGCGCATGACGCGGCCGACGGCCGTCACGCGCGGGTCGCGCTTCAGCTTGCGGTCCCGCTCCCATTCCGCGCGCAGGGTCGGGTTCTTTTCCAAGTGCGATTCAAGGACGGCTTCGGCGTTGGGCACCATGGAGCGGAACTTCCAGGCAGTGAACAGTTGGTGGCTGCGGCCGATGCGGCGTTGGCCGTAAAACACCGGCCCGGGCGAGGAAAGCCGAACCAAAACGAATAGGGTGAGGAACAAGGGAAGAAAGCAAAGGGCGACAAGGGAGGCCACGGCCAGGTCGAAGGAGCGCTTGATCAGCCGGGGAGCGGTTTGCGACAGCGGCTGCTTAATCTCAAGGCCGAGAACGCCGCCCAGGTCCTTGGCCGCGACCCACAGGCTCGACATGCCGGCCACATCGGGCAACACCAGGACATGGTGGAAAAGGTGCGAGTACTCGTTCAGGGTTTGTTCAAGCTCGGAAGAAGGCAGGTGCGGGAGCGCGAGGATGGCATAGCAGCCCCGATTGCGTTCGGCAAGCGCTTCAGCATGGCGGAACTCGCCCGTGTACAGATCCTTGGCGTGGGCGCTGCGCTCAGCCGGCGCGGTCTCGTGCAGCAGGGCGATGGGTCGGAGCCCGAGAGTGGGCTGCTCCTGAAGTATTTTGAGGATCGCGCTGCCCGCTTCGGTGCCGCCGAAAACAACCGTCGGCACGCCCCACCAGGGCTGCTTCGCTCCCCAAGTCCGGACCGCGCGGCGGCCTAACGGCACCAAGGCCAGCGTGAAAAGCCATGCCAGCAGGAACGCGATGCGTGAAAACCGTATGTGAAGGGTCACAAAAAAGGTGGATACGATGAGCAGCAGGTAGGAAAGCGTCACTGCTTGGAGAGTCTTGCGAAACTCTTCAATCGCGTTCGCGGCGATGCCCGGGTACATGTCGAGCGCTGAAAAGATGATGAAAAACAAAGGCAGCGCGCCGAACAGGGGCAGGTAGGCGCTCAGTTGGAAACTGCCGTGAAACAGCAGCCGCAACGAAGCGGCGGCCGAGCCGGCCGCGGAGATCGCCAGCAGGTCGGCTGTCACGAGCGCGCCCACGGTCAACAGACGGCTGACGCAAACCGCCGGGATTTCGGCTGTTTTGGGGTACGGGGCTGCAAGTGTGGATAGGGTGCTCATGGACGAGGTCTCTTGCCTTTGCGGTCTGGTTCAGCGCGCCCGGTTCGGGAGCCGGGGCAGGAAAGCGGCGACCCGGGGGTGCCGCAGGAAAGTGTGCAAGTGCTACAAAAAAGCGGCAGCCTCCGCGCGGCGCGTCGGTAAGGCTTCCCTGCCCGGCCCCGGCTCGATTGCTTTGGCTGGGGTGAGGGCGCGAAAGCGTGTGGATGGGAGCGCCGGAACGCCGGCGCCGGCAAGAATAGCTTGGAAGCGGTCGAGAAAGGCTTCCTCCGAGAACTGCTCGGCATGCGCGCGGAGTATTTCCGCTTGAAACCGGTCGGCCTGCGCCTCGAAACGCCCGATTGCGTTTTCGAGCGCTTCCGGGGTCGGGTCCGTGTAAAACACTGCGGTCTCCTCGGTCATTGAGTCGAGAATGCCGCCCTCGCCGAGCGCGATGACCGGGCAGCCGCAGCTGATCGCCTCAACCGGCACGATGCCGAAATCCTCAACGCCGGGGAAGAGCAGCGCCCGAGCCTCGCCGTAGTAGCGGCCGAGCTGCTCGTCCGAGGCGAAGCCGGTGAACTCGACCTCGGCCCCGACTTCACGCGCCAGCGCCTGGAGACGCGGAAGCTCCGGACCCTTGCCGACAATGGTGAGCTTGCGCCCGAGCCGGCAGGCGGCGCGGATGGCGTGGTCGACGCGCTTGTAGGGCACGAGCGCCGAAACCACCAGGTAGCCGGCACCGGGCTTGCGCTCCACCCGGGCGTAGCGCGCCACATCGACCGGCGGCGGCAGCACCAGGGCTTCGCGTCCGTACAAGCGCAGGACGCGCTCGGCGACATAGGTGGAGTTGGCGACGAACAGATCCACCCGGTTTGCCGTGGCGCGGTCATAGCGGCGCAGCGCGGCCGCGACAGGGTGAAAAAAGCAGCGCGAGGCAAGTTTGCCGACCCGCGCGGGACCGAAGTATTCGTCGAACAGATCCCACACATACCGCATCGGCGTGTGGATATAGCAGATGTGAAAAGGCGGGTTCTTTCCCCCGCGCCGGGCCGCCCGCCGCACCATCGCCTTGGCGACGGCATGCGAGGTCGAGACCACCAGGTCGGCATCGCGCCCGGCTTTGTTCCACTCGGCGAAAAGAGGAAACAGCGGGAGGTAGGAACGGTAGCGCTTGGCGGCCGCGGGGCACCACTGGAGCAGGCTCCGATGCACCGGGCGCGCTTCGATCCGCTCGCATACCGAGCCGCGGTTATGCAGAAGTGTCCATACCGGAGCTTCGGGAAAGATCCGGCACAGCGCGTCGAGAACTTTCTCGCCGCCGCGCATGCCGGTCAGCCAGTCGTGGACCAAAGCCACGCGTAGATCGGGGCGAGCGCTCATGCCAACCTCCAGAAAGTGCCGGAATGGCGGTTCGCGGATGCTTTCACGCTTTCCGCCGCCTTTGCGAGCACCCCTTCCACGATCCGCGCCGAGCGGTCCCAGCTGAACCGGGCCGACTGCTCCAGGCCCGGCGTCCAGGGTGCCGCCGCCGCTGAATCCTTTTGGAGCGTCTGCACGATCGCGCGGGCCATCGCATCGGCATCGAGCGGGTCCACGTAAACCGCCGCCTTGCCGCCCACCTCGGGCAGCGACGCGCGGTTGGAGCTGACCGCGCGCAACCCGCAGCTCATCGCCTCCAGCAGCGGCAGGCCGAAGCCTTCAGCCAGCGACGGAAAGCAAAAGAGCGAAGCGCCGGAGTAGAGAGCGGCCAGGTGTTCGTCCGGCACGTAGCCGGTGAAATGAACCCGCGGCGGGACGGGCCCGAGCTGCTGGCTGCCGAAAACGCGCGCGTCCGGCTGCGGCCCGGCCAACACCAGCCAAACCGCATCCGGGAGGGAAGGGAGCGCTTCGCGCCAAGCCGTGAGGAGGGTGCGCAGGTTTTTACGGGATTCGAGCGAAGAAACCGAAAGCACGTAACGCCGGGAAGGCAGCGCCAAGGCCGCGCCGGCCCGGGCGGCCTCGAATGTCGTGGTCGGCTTCAGCGCGGAGGAAGCGCCGTTATGCGCGACCGTGATGCGGTCCGGATGGATGCCGAGCAGATCCGTCAAACGGCTCTTGGTGTACTCGCTCACCGCCAGCAGATGCATGGCGCTGCGGGCAAGGCGGCGGAACAGGAAGCCGTACCAAGCCGCGTAGCCTTTGCCGTACCACTCCGGATGCTCGATGGGGAACAGGTCGTGAAAGGTGACCACTTGGGCGGGGTAGCTGAGCGGCCCGGCGGCGCAAGGGCTCCAGAGCAGCCGTCCGGCGGCGAGGCGGGTCAGTGCGGTCTGCTCCCAGATGTGGCCGCGCAGACCCTTGCCGTCGGCGGGCGCGAGCAGAGCGGGGTGACCGGTGAGCCGCGCGCTGATCTCGCGCGCGTAGCGCTGTACCCCGGTGATGCGGTGCGCCAGGAAGCGCGCGTTGATCGCGTACGGAGCGGCATTGGGAGCGTCGTCGTGATGGACCGTCATGTTACTTCTCCTTAGCTCGCGCTCAGCGCGTGGTCGCCGTGCTGCTCGTCATACTGCTCGTATACGCCGTAGTGCTCGTAGGTGTGGCTCATCTCGCGCCGCACTTTGTTGAGCACCAAGCCCAGGACGTTTACATCCAGCCGGTGGAGCGTGCCCAGCGCGGCCGATACGGCTTCCTGCCCGGTGCGCCCGGCTTGCGCGATCAGGATGGTCGCGTCCGCCGCGCAGGCAAGCTGAATCGGCTCGGCCAAGCCCAGCATAGGCGGCGCGTCCAGAAGAACCAGGTCATAGTCCTCGACCGCGTCTTCCAACAGCGCCGGCATCCGATTGCCCACCAGGTGGGCGGCTTTAGTGAACGCCTGCCCCGCCGTGACGACGTGAAGATTGTCCATGCCCTGGATCGGCTGCCGCACGTCGTGGAGGCTCCTGCCCTCAAGGATCACATCGGCCAAACCTTCGGTATTCTTTAACCCGAAATGGCCGTGCTGCGAAGGCCGCCGAAGGTCCGCGTCGATCAGCAGCGTTTTGCGGCCCTGGAGAGCGTGCGCGATCGCCAGGTGCGCGGTGCAGGTGGACTTGCCTTCGCCGGCGAGCGCGCTTGTAACCAGCAAGGACCGGAGCGGCTCACGGGTCCGCTCCAGCAGCACGAGCGAGCGCATGGTGCGGATGGCTTCGGTATACGCGCCCTGCGAACGGCTCCAGTCGATCAAGGGTTCGCGCGGGCCGCGGTGCAGGGATAGTTGTTCGCCGGAATCCAGCAGCAGCAGCTTGGCGGCCGGCTTCAACGCTTCCACATCGGGTAGCACGCCCAGGACCTCGATTTGGAGCGAGCGTCGCGCTTGTTCAGGATCGCGAACGCTCTTGTCGAGCATGTCGGCGAGAATAACAGCGGCGATGGAGCCGATCAGGGACAGAAGGAAGCCGAGCGCGGTAAACAGCCCCTTTTTCGGGAAAACAGGGGAGGCCGCGGGCTGCGCTTCCACCGCCAACCGTACCGCCGAGGACTGGAAACCCGCGTTGATGCCGGCCTCCTTGATTTTGCGGTAAAGCTCGTCGTATAGGGTCTTGTTGGCTTCCGCGTCGCGCTTGAGCTGGCTGTACTCAACCGAGGTTTGGTTCAGCTTGTCGGACTCGGCCTTGGCCTGGGCGAGCGCGTCCCGCAGCAGCGCTTCGTGGCTCGCGGCTTGGCTGTATTCGGTTTGAATCCGCTTGCCGATGTCGGCGCGGGCATCGTTATATTGCCGCGTGATCTCCGCAAGCTCGTTCGCGCCCTTCTTGTACTCAGGGTAGGCAGGGCCGTAGGTGGTCTTCAGCAGAGCCATGCGCTGCTCGGCTTCGGCCAGCTGCTGCTGGAGCTTCACCAAATCCGTGCTTTGGGTGGAAACCTCAACCGCGGCCGCATTGCCCGCTTCCACCGAGCGGTAGGCGGTCTGCTTCCGGATGCGCTCGTTTTCAGCATCCGTGTACTCCTGGTTCAACTGCAGGACCCGCGCGGCGAGTACGTTTGTTTGGCGCTCGGGATCGATCACGCCTAGCTGCCGCTCATAGGCCGACAGCGCTTCGGCGCTGCGGTTCATGTTGCTCTTCAGATCGTCGAGCTGATTCTCCATGAACTGCCCCACGTTGAGCGAAGACTTCGCGCGGGTCGCATAGGTTTGCTCGATATAAGACCGAGCCACCGCATTTGCCACGTCGGCGGCCTCCTGGGGATTGTGGGAGTGGTAGGCGATCTTGATCAGAAGGCTGTTCAAGGGGTGGCTCACGGACAGGCTCTTCAGAGTCACCGGGCCTTGCGCCTCAGAGCCGGCCTTCCCGCCCGCGTGCGCGCGCAGTTCGCGCCGGTTCAATGTCGGCAGCAGGTGGTACTGTTCGGCCACCGGGCGGAGCACCGAGTCGGACTGAATCAGGTCGAGCTCCGTATTGATGAACTCCTCGACTTCGGTCTGGCTTTGACTGCCGTTGTCGGCGCTCAGTACGCTCGCGGGCAGCTTGGTATCGACCATGATGCGGGCCGTCGACTCATATACGGGCTTGACCAGAAAGCAGCCGAGAGCGGTCAGCGCGGTCGCGCCGACGACCGCGGCTCCGATGCCGCGCCAGGAGCGGCGGATGAGCCACAGGTAATGGTGCATGGGCAGCAGGTCCTCGACTTCAGGCGCGGGCTGCGGCACCGGCGTGTAGGGCGCGATCTCCCGGCGCGGGGGCGCGGGGAGGATTTTCGGCTTGTTGCTTTGACTGCTTGGCATGGGACCCTCGTGCTGCGATTCAAGCGAGCGGGTGGGGATGCCGGGCTGAAGAAACCCGGCTCCAAAGAAAATCAGGAAATGCAAGCCTGTGAAATCCGGTTAGTGATAAATCAGGACTCCGGCGGCGGTCGACGAGCCGAAGCCCGCGATCTGCGCAAGTACCTTCGCGGTCGCCTTCTTGCCGGCGCTTTCAGGCACGTAGAGGATGTCGTCCGGCTCCAGAACCACATCCGGCGCCTTGCGGGCCAGGATCTGCGACAAGGGAACCGTGATCTCCTCGCGCGGCACCCCGATGCCTTTTTCACGGTAGATGTAGGCTTCGCGCGTCGAGTACGCTTGCAGACCCTCGCTGAGCGCCAGGGCTTTCACCACGGTAGTGTCCGTGTTGTCCTGCATGGCGAAGCTGCCGGGCTTTTTCACGTTTCCGGCCACGAAGATCTTGCCCGCTTCCGCGACCCGCACTTCTTCGTCGCCGACCAGCTTAACGTTGAGCTTGGGGTCGGAGTTCTGGATCAGTCCGCGCACCGGAATGGATTGAACGGTGACGCGCGTCGTTCCATCCGGAGCCTGCGCGTGATGGGTGACCGTGATCTCCGAGCCGACCGTGGGCGCAAGGCCGCCCGCCTTCGCGATCGCGTCGAGCAGCGTCGTTTCGCCCGCGGCTTGGAAGGTGAGCGGATGGTTGACCGCGCCCACCACGCTCACCGGCTTGGACCGGTACTCAAGCACGGATATGTTGACCACGGGATCGGCGAGAACCTGCTCGGCGACAAGCGCCTCGGCTACCTTTTTCTCAAGATCGATTGGTTGGAGGCCAGCTGCTTGGAGGCGCTGCTTCAGCAGGGGCAGCGCGAGCGAGCCGTCGGAGCTGATGCGAAAGGACCGGGACAGCTCCGGGCAGTAGGGAACCAGGATTTGCACGAGGTCGTCGGGTCCGAGGGTTTGGGAGGGCAACACCTCGTTCGTTTGGACGGCGGCGGCGGAGGGTTGCCCGACAGGCTCGCGATCCTGCGCCGTTGCCGGAACACCCGCAAGGAGCGCGGCTAAACTT
This sequence comes from uncultured Acidobacteriaceae bacterium, assembly GCA_964247445.1. Taxonomy (GTDB): domain Bacteria; phylum Acidobacteriota; class Terriglobia; order Terriglobales; family Acidobacteriaceae; genus EB88. Next base: position 11,138 of record CAXTUV010000048.1, read on the forward strand.
GAAACACCCGCGGCGCGCAGCAGAACGCGAGTCATGGGATCGTGCGGCGGGGAAATGCGGCAAATCAGGCGATGGGGGGTCATAAGCGGTCCGGTGCGGGTTTGG
>CAXTUV010000048.1:11252-11587 GCA_964247445.1 uncultured Acidobacteriaceae bacterium
GCTGCGAGGCGCGGGTGCCGGCGGATCACCCGCTGCGGCTGATCCGGGCGGTGGAGGTTGTGCGGCAGCCCTGAAAGCCGCCGTGAAGATTTGTCGCCTTTAATGCCATAACGGACAGAGAAAAAGGTAAATTATTCGCATTTCGTGTGCAGCGTAGCATTGGTGCCATATGGTGACTCAAGCACTCTTGAGTCACCCCAAGACCAGTGACTTGGTCGTTCAGTAATCCTTATCGACCGTAGCAACCCAAAACTTGAGCTCTAAAGCAAAGATTTCGCGACAACCTTGGTAAGGGTCAGTGATGACCCGCAGATTGCCAAAAAGCGGAAATCAGC
>CAXTUV010000049.1:0-11511 GCA_964247445.1 uncultured Acidobacteriaceae bacterium
GACTACATCCATGTAAACGGCTCGCTCGAGCACCGGCTGCCCGGCAACCTGAACTTGAGCTTTGTGTATGTCGAGGGTGAGTCGCTGCTGATGGGCATTAACGATATTGCCGTTTCAAGTGGTTCGGCCTGCACCTCGGCGACGCTTGAGCCATCCTACGTACTGAAGGCGCTTGGATTGGGCGATGACGTCGCGCACTCCTCGATTCGCTTCGGGCTGGGGCGGTTCAACACGGAAGCCGAAGTGGACTACGTAGCGGACAAGCTGATCGATGTGGTGCAAAAGCTGCGCGAGCTGTCGCCCTTGTACGAGATGGTCAAGGAAGGGATCGACCTGACCAAGATTGAGTGGGCGGCTCACTAATGGCAAAGCCGGGCAGGCTGGGGTCGATTCCGGGGGCTCTGGCCGGCGTGCTCCTCGTCGTGACGGCGGAGCTGTTCCGTGCCGCCCTGGGACGGTTTATAAAACGAAAGTTCGGCAACAAGGGAGAATGACATGGCATACAGCGACAAGGTAGTGGACCACTACAGCAATCCACGCAATGTGGGCACGCTTGACAAGAGTTCGACCGAGGTCGGCACGGGCCTGGTGGGCGCACCGGAGTGCGGCGATGTCATGCGCTTGCAGATCAAGGTAAACCCCGAGACCCAGGTCATCGAGGAAGCCAAGTTCAAGACCTTCGGCTGCGGCTCGGCCATTGCTTCGAGCTCGCTCGCGACCGAGTGGGTGAAGGGCAAGACCGTCGCCGAAGCGTTGACGATCTCGAACACGGACATCGTTAAAGAGCTCGCGCTGCCGCCGGTGAAGATTCACTGCTCGGTGCTGGCCGAGGATGCGATTCGCGCCGCGATTGGGGACTGGAAGGCGAAGAACGGCGTGGGTGAGGGTGCTGAGGCGGCGCAGCCGGTCGCAACCGCGTAAGAGGATCCATGAAGGAAGAGAAGGGCACAAGCTGGGTAGCGGACGCGCGCAAACTCCTCCAGGATTTTGTAGCACCGGAAGTGCGCGCCGTTGTAACGCGTCTGGATGCGTCTGACAAGCTCGTATCGGAACGGCATGCTGCCCTTCTCGCTTCCATGGAGGAGCGTCATGCCGCATTGCTCAATATGTTGGCGCAGTGCGACAAGGTTGCTGAAGAGCGGCATGCGCTCTTACTTGAAAAAATTGAAGGCACCCGGCGTGAAATCCTTCTGCAATTAGAGCTGGCCATAGCAAGGGCAAGGCTGGGCGAACCGCCGCTGGGCCGCACCGAAGCGGTTCCGCCGCCTCAGTAGAGAGGGACTATGGCTACACTTCCCGCGACACTCCAACCCGAGAACCTGCCTGCGAATCAGAAGGGCATCGAAGTCACTCCGAAGGCCCTCGGGCGTATCCGCGCTGCCATGGCCAAGGAAGGCATCGCGCCCACGGAAGGCGGGCTGCGGCTCGGCATTCAGGGCGGCGGCTGCTCCGGGCTTTCCTACAACATTCGCTTCGACACGCAGCCGCGCGAGCGTGACCGGGTGTATCAGTTCGAGGACATCCGTATCTTTGTCGACCCGAAGTCGTTTCTGTACCTTCATGGCATGATCCTGGACTACGAGGAAACGCTCATGCGTCAAGGCTTCAACTTCATCAACCCGCACTCGACCAAATCCTGCGGCTGCGGGTCCTCATTTTCGGCATGAGTTCGTCCGAACTACAGACTACCTCCGCGCCCCCCGGCGCGGATTTCTTTTCTGTCTTCGCCCTGCCGCGCAAGCTGCGACTCGACACGAAAGTGCTGGAAAAGTCCTTCTACCGCCGCAGCCGTGAGGTGCACCCGGACCGCTTCGCGCAAGCCGGCGCGGAAAAGCAGCGGTGGAGCTTGGAGCAGACCTCACTCTTGAACGATGCCTACCGCACCCTGAAAGGCCCGATCAGCCGGACAGAGTACCTGCTGAAGCTGGAAGGTTTGTCAGTCGACGACGCCGCGAAGGAAGACAGGAAGGTACCCCCGGAGTTGCTGGCTGAGGTTTTCGAGCTCAATATGCAGCTGGAAGAGATGCGGATGGGCGGCGACGACCCTCAACTGCGGGCCGACCTCCAAGCGGCACAGGTTGAGTTTGAGAAGCGCTTCGCAGGCGTAACGGCTGAGATCGAGCGCGAGTGGGCCGTTTGGGATGAAGCCGCCGACCGCACGGCTCTCCAACGCATGGCTGCGCTGCTCGACAAGCGCCGATACCTGCGCAACCTGGTCCGGGATGTCCGCGAGGCACTCGGCAGCTAGACTGGACACATGGCAGAAGACACAAAAGATCGGGTCGTCGGCATCGACCTGGGCACGACTAACTCGCTCATTGCGTTCATGCAAGACGGGCAGCCGGTGGTCATTCCCGGTGAGGACGGGCTTAACCTCCTCCCGTCCGTGGTCGCGTTTCCCGTGACCGGCGAGAAGCGGGTGGTGATCGGCAACGGCGCGCGCCGGTACCTGAGCGAGTCCGCGGAGCGCGTTGTGTACTCGGCCAAGCGCTTGATGGGGCGCGGCGTCGAGGATGTCGCTGACGAGCTCAAGCTGTTTCCCTTCCGCGTGGCCCCGGATGTCGCGCCGGGCGAGGTGATCCGGCTCAAAGTCGGCGATCACGAGTACACCCCGCCCGAGATCGGCGCGCAGGTGCTTCGGCAGTTGAAGCGCAATGCGGAGCGGTATTTCGGCGCATCCGTCAGCAAGGCGGTTATTACTGTTCCCGCGTACTTCAACGACGCGCAGCGCCAAGCGACGAAGGATGCGGGGCGCATGGCGGGGCTCGATGTCCTGCGGCTGGTGAATGAGCCGACTGCGGCGGCGCTCGCCTATGGGCTCGATCGAGCGAAGGAAGGCCTGGTTGCGGGGTACGACTTCGGCGGCGGGACCTTCGACATCTCGATCCTGCGCTTGCAGGACGGGATCTTCGAGGTGGTCGCGACCGGCGGCGACACCCACTTGGGCGGGGACGACATCGATAACCTGCTGCTCGCGATTGCGCTCGACGATATTGCCGGGAGTACTGGGTTGAACCTGCGCGGTGAGGCCGAGGCAATCCAAGCGGTACGTAAGGCCGTCACGGATGCGAAGATCGCGCTGTCTTCAGAGGAAAGCACCCGCATTCTGGTCGAGCTCCCCGGGCACGAGCCATATGCGCGCGAGCTGACGCGCGCGCAATTTGAAGAGCTCATCCGGCCGATTGTGGACCGGACGCTCGGGCCCGTGCGGCAGGCGCTCAAGGACGCGCAGCTGACCCCGGAGCAGATTGACGAGGTAGTGATGGTCGGCGGGTCGACCCGCATTCCGCTGGTGCAACGGCTTGTAGGTGCGGTTTTCAATCTGGAGACGCGTGGCCGCCGACTTCACACCGAGCTGAACCCGGACGAGGTGGTAGCGCTGGGCGCGGCGGTGCAGGCGGACATCCTGGCCGGCGGCTCGGCGGCGACCGCGGATATGCTTCTGCTCGACGTGACCCCGCTGTCGCTCGGCATTGAGGCACTAGGTGGCGTGGTCGCGAAGATTATCCAACGCAACTCAACGATTCCGGCAAGCGAGACGGAGCACTTCACCACCGGCGTCGATGGGCAGACGAACGTCGCGGTCCATGTGGTGCAGGGCGAGCGCGAGCTTGCCAAGGATTGCCGCTCGCTCGCGCGGTTCGACTTGAAAGGCATTCCGCCGATGTCCGCTGGCCTGCCCCGGATTGAAGTCAAGTTCCTCATCGACGCGAACGGGATTTTGCAGGTTGCGGCGCGCGAGCAGCGGTCCGGCAAGGAAGCGCAGATCGAGGTCAAGCCGACCTACGGGCTGACGGATGATCAGGTTGAGACAATGATCTTGGACTCCTTCGATAATGCCGAGGCCGACTTTGAGCAGCGGCAGCTGATCGAGGCGCGGGTCGAGGCGGAGGACATCCTAGCGAAGGTGGAGAAAGCGCGCGCGCATCCGGTTTGGACCCAGCTTTCGTTTGAGGAGCAGACCGAGATTGGGTCCGTGGTCGACGAGCTGTATGTGCTGAAGCAAGGCGGGGATCGCAAGCTCATCCGGGGCGGCATCGAGGCACTCGATAAGGCTACGCGGCGGCTGGCCGAACTGATGATGGACCAGACGGTTACGGCCGCGCTGGGCGGCAAAACAATGGCATCGGCGGGCGAGAAGCTGGGCGAAGGACCGAGAGACCCGCACCCATTTGCGAAGGCGGAAATCCGTTAGGATGGGCATATGGGTGCGAGTGAAAAACTCTCGGTTGTAGGCGACATCAGAAAGGCGCTTCAAGATTTCCTTGCTCCGAAGTTGGGTGAGCTGAAAGCAAAGCTGCAAGCTTTGTCTGACGAGGTTCACCGAGGCTTTGCGGCGCAAAGCCAAAGTCGGCAGGAGATGGAAGCGCGCCTCATCCGGGAAATCAAAAACTCGGAAGAGAAACTTCTTCTGCGCATCCAGCTTGCGGAAGCCAATCTGAAAATGGAACAAGCGATGCGCACTGCGGAAGCCGCCTTGCGCGAGAACGAACAACTCAAGCGGGAGAAAACACAATGAGCTTGAGCGAAAGCCATGCTTTAGATGTGCAGGAGCAGCAACAATTCGACCTGAGCAAAGCTCCGGCGGAGAACATGGTGCGGGTCACGTTCGAGCCGGAAGGAAAAACGGTTGAGTTTCCCTATGGCACTATGCCGTACGACCATCATGGGCTGCCTATGTCCTTTCTGGACGTGGCGGAAAACCACGGCATCTTTCTCGATCACGCCTGTGGCGGGGTGTGCGCCTGCACGACTTGCCACATTCACGTGAAAGAAGGCGAGCGCGGCCTGAACGAGCCGACCGAGGACGAGATGGACCGGATGGAAAAAGCCCCAGGCCTGCAACTGAACTCGCGTTTGGGCTGCCAGGCAGTGATCGAGCGGCCCGGTACCTATACCGTGGAAATCCCAAGTTGGAACAAGAACTATGTTTCCGAGGGCAAGCCGCTCACCCTGAGCCAGAGCAAGTAAGGAGAACCCGGATGCCGCAGGAAATCCTATGGAACGATGCCGAGGAGATTGGGATTCAGCTCCAGGAGAAGTACCCGGACCTTGACCCGCTCAAGGTCCGCTTCACCGAGCTGCACACGTTTGTGACGCAGCTGGACGGCTTCGCGGACGACCCGGGCAAGTCCACCGAGGGAAAGCTCGAGGCGATTCAGATGGCCTGGTACGAGGAATGGCAGGAAGGCAATCAGTAGCCCTTCTCGCTCCAGGAGAAGGCATTGCGGAAGTGCTCAAACTCCGGCTCGCCGCCACGCTCCATATATACCGACAAGACATCAAAGCGGGACAGGGTGCCCTCCGGGAACTGGCGCAGGTAGTAGCCGGCCAGTCGTCGGAGGCTTCGGCGCTTGTCGCGGTCGACCGCAGACTCCGGTGTGGCGAAGTCGCGGGCTGTCCGGGTTTTGACTTCCACAAAGCAGAGCGTGTCGCCTTCCCACGCGACTAGGTCCAGGTCGCCCGGCGCACGGCCGGAGCGCCAGCCGAACGCAATTACGACGAAGCCATGCCGGCGCAGGTGGAAGAAAGCTGCTTCTTCGCCGGATCGTCCAGTTTCTAAATGCTCCGCGCGACGGCGGTGCCTTGGAACTGGCAGGCGGTCCAGAAGCGCGAGGCCGGACTTCCAAGCATTCGCGCGCCACGCCGCGGAGACCAGACCCATAGCCTCACGCTAGGGCTTTCCTCTCATACCCGCAACGGTACGAAAGTCATGGCTCAGACGCTAAGCATTTTCACAGTCGGTGCCGTGAGACCCGGTTATCTAAACGCGGCTTTTCCGTCGAGAAAAGCCGCGCTTCATCATTATCAGGGCACATCAGGGTAACTGTGAAAATGCTCTACGACCCGCTTTCCGCCTTCTGCTCCACATAGTGCTGGATGTGCTCGTAGACGTGGTCGGGAAAATTCAGATCCTTGTAGACATTTCCCTCGTCCGGGTCATCGGGATTGGGAATAATGGGGAACTCCTGCTCTTTTTGCCAAGCAAGAATGCGCTCGCGCTTGGGCGGGTTGTAGTCCTTACCCTCAACCTGCCGGACGAGCAGGTCGGCTTGATCCTCGGAAAAGTCCTTATCCTTGGCGAGGAGTGCCTTGAGCTCGTCCTCTTCCATGAAGTGCCGAGCGACCATCGCGAAGGTCAAGCGGCCGTAGTGGCCGATGTCCTTGCCCGCGTTCAACGACTCAATCAGGTGCGCCATCATGCCGTTTTTCTTCAACTCGTCCAAACCGGTACTTGTTGTTTTCGCCATATGTTCTCCTAGGATGCGGGCTCAGGCAAAAAAGAAGGCCTGCTCGGAAGCAGGCCTTATTCACAGCAGGAAGCTCAGGAGGTCGGGCGCGCGCGGGTCTGAATAAACTGCGCGGGCACAGTCCTTCCTGTAGAGTCGGTCAGCTGCGGGTTGAGCTGCTGCCCGTCCGTGGAGTTAGCGGCATTCACGATGTGGATCAGGTTGTCCCCGGTTGTGCTCGCAAAAAACAGGGTCGCGTCCGGGCTCCAAGCGCCCGCGATGGGAGCCTGCGCGCCGGAAGCAAGCTGCACGTTTTGGAGCGTCCCCGTGCCCCCCAGGGTGGAAGAGGGCAGGTACAACGGCAGCAGCCCGGAAGCACTCGCCGCCGTGTAGGTAACGAACGCGCGCGACGAGTCGGGCGAAGACAGCACTTGGTCAATTTGCGTGGGAGTGATGCCGGTAAGCGCAAGCTGACGCAGGGTGGTTTGAATCGCAAGCGGCCCCGCGGCGGTCGTGATGCCGGGACACGCACCGATGGGCGCGACGAAGCGCGTCGTGTCGCTCACCGGGCCGTGTTCCAGGTCAAAGAGCTGCGTGGTACTCGCGCCCAAGACATGCGTACCGTCCGGGGTCGCGGCGAGGTGGTCCGCAGCCGCACCGGTAACCGTGGCGGCATTCGGGTAGTAGGTTACGGGAGTCGCGGTTGTGTCTGGGCAGAAGGATCGCGCCGTTACGGCCTGGCCGCTTAGGAAAACGGCGATCGAGGGTACGGTCAAAGCGAGATCGGGCGAGCAGAACGGGTTCGATTGCGTATTGTCAAGCGCGCAGGAAACGGTCGCGTTCGGGTTGGCGATAGGGTACTGGCTGAACCCGGTCACCACGTTATGGATGGTGAGCGTGGTCGGCCCGACGATGTAAACATTCTTGCCGTCAGGCGAGTACTGAGCATGCGTGGCGAGGCCGCCGACGCTGATGACCGAAGATGCCGTGGTGGAGCTTTGCGTGGTTGTGGTCGCCGCGGTGCGCGTCGCCGGCGTGTACAGATAGATCACCTGCCGGAGTTGGTCGGCGATGACGACCTGATTGTTCGAAGGCGATATGGCAAGCACCACGCCGGGGACTGTTGTGTCCTGCGTCGTGAGGGTGTTGGTTGCCGCGGTATAAATCATCAGCTCGCGATAAGAGCCGAAGTAAAGGTTGCTTCCCGTCGGGTCAAGCACCATGGAGTTCGGCGGGAACGGCAGCAGCACGGGTGAACCCGCGGTACCGAGCGAAAGATCAAACGGCGTGAACTGGAGCGAGTTGGGCGCGGCAGCCCACAGCTGTGTGCTGTTGACGCCGGGCGCGCGAACAACCAGTGGATTGCCGACGATGGGCAATCCGGTTCCGAACGTGCCGAGCTGGTTCAGCGGTGTCGGGTTACAGCTGTTGCCGGTGGCCGTCGAGGAGGTGCTGGCCGAGGTGGTCGTGGTCGAAGTCGGCGCGCCTGGCTGGCAGATGCCCGTCACGGTGGCGACGCCGCTCAGGTTGGTGGTCACCGTGCCGGTTGTGCTGACGGAAACCTGCTGGGGCAGGGTAGAGCTGTAATCAGGGCCGGAGCCGGCAAGCGGGGTAATGCCGACGCCGTTGGTATCGGTCAACACGGCATTGATGGTTTGCGGATTGCCGGCCGTTACCGTGATGGAGCCGTCCGGATTGACCGGAACGCCGGTGCTTGAGTTGAGCTGCAGTGCCAAGCTACGAGGGGGGCAGGTATAAAAATAGCCCGCGGCGGAGCTGGTGGCGGTCGCATTGCCGCCCTGGCCGGAGATGCTGGCGGTGATCACCGTGCCGCCCGGCTGGTTGGCGACCGCGGTGCCGTTGGGCGCGCTGTTGGTGGTCACGGGCGTTGAGCCGCTCGCGGTGGCGGTGCTGTTGGTATTGGTGTTGTTGATGGTGACGATGTTGGGCGTGTTCGCCGTATAGGTGATCGTACCGACGTTCGCGCCGTTGACCAGCGCGCCCGCTTGGTCAAAGACGCTGGTCTGCGCCACAAAAGTTTGCGGCGCGGTGACCCCGGTTGAATAGCAGGTCTGCGGCTGCGCGACCGTAATGGCCGAAATCGGCGGGTGTACATAGATTGAAAGCGGGTTGCTCGTGATGCCGCCGATGCTGGCCGTCACCGTCGCCGTGGTGGACGTGTTCGATCCCGTGCAGATGGTGTAGTCGGGGATGCCGCCCGCGCTTTGGCGATTCCACGTGCCGGCGCACACCTGGCCGGTAGGGCTGATGTCGGCGTGCAGAAGATCGGAGGAACCGTAGGTGGCCGAGCCGGTGGAAAGCGTGGTTCCGCGGCAGTTGGTGGCGGTTGCCGTGCCCACCTGCGCGGATTGCCCATAGGCGAGCGAGATACCGACCGCCGAGGTCGCTGGTGTGAACCGAACCGAGTAGATGTCGGTCAGCCTCGCGCCGTAGCCCGCGCCGTTGCAGAAGGCGGCTACATTGGTGGTGCAGCCCGTAACCGAAAGCCCGACAGGCAGCGCGAACAGGAGCAGTGCGACAAGGGTGAAAAATCGCTGCATGAAACCTCCCCGCCCGCCTGGAATAGGGCGCGGACGGTGAAACACTCGCCTTCGTCGCTGAGGTCGTGCGGGTCCGAAGGGTGAATACCCTCGGATTTTAACGCAACGGGCGAGAGACTGAGCGAAGGCGCGATGCGGACCGCGGTCGCGGTGTTGCCGGAGTCCGCATTGTGGGAGATCTGCGCGGGGTTTCGACGGTCATTTCGCCGCACGGACGAAGCGGCTGCCGGTGTAGTGGCGCACCGTCCGAAAAACGCTCGGGATAACCTGACGGGAAAGTCCGGCGATGCCGAGATCGCCGGGGTCCTTGCGGTAGCGCCAGTTCGCGATCATGCTGCGCATCACCTTTTCCGGGTAGATGTCGCGGAACAGATGGAGACTTCCATCCTGCTCGAAGCGGTGATAGAGAAAAGAGCCCTCGGGCGGGGCCAGCATCTTCCATACGCCCAGGCGATCCACGATGTTATTCCAAAGATGGATGGCGAATGCATCCGAGCAGATGCGCTCGCACTCTTCTCGGTGCTCGGGGAGGAACACCTTCCAAAACTCGTCATGGGTGACCGGGAAGAAATATTTTGGGGCAAAGGCCTCCTTCAACAAGGAAGCATGCCCATAGGCTTTGCTGACCAAGCGCGGGCCGGTCTCGCCCCATTGGAGCTCCCGGTCCATGCATGCCGCGGTGTCTTCGATCACGCGATCAAGCTTTGGGCCCGGTTCAAGGCGCATCACGCCCGGATTGATGCTGTTGGAGGTTTCAAGAGCAAGCACCCGGGGCTGGAGCACCGTGTCGATCGGGCGCATGAGCAGCACATCCGAGTCAATCCAAATGTGGCCGGTTTCGCGAAATAGGAGATAGCGGAAGTAGTCGGCGAAGTGGGCGTAGTTCGCCTTGCCTTCGTATCGAAACCGGTGGAGCGTGTTCGGGTCCGCGATAGCCGCGGCATCGAGCAAAGCCACGCCTTCCGGCGCGTTCTCGATCCGGTCGAAAGTGTAAAGGGTCATCGGGTAGCCCCGTACCGTGAATGAGCGGAGGCAAGCGGACTCGAAGGCCGAAAGCCTGTTGCCTGCCCAGAATGTTGCAAAGGATTCAGTGTGCATGGATTGCGTTTGCGCTTTCTCTGCCGGGAAAATCTACGGTGGTTATCGTCTAATCTCCGCAGAATATGAGGAGATTTTCTCAGGTGGAAATCACTTCAGGTACTCGCCAAACCAGCTGATGGACCGCTCGATGACGTCCCTTTGGTGGTCGGGGTCGACGAAGCCGTGGCCCTCGTTTGGGTAAACGACCAGCTCTGTCGGCACGTTCAGGGCTTTGAGCGCATGCCAGAACTCAAAGCTCTGCGGAGCAGGGCACTCGCCGTCACGGTCGCCGACGACGACCAGCGTCGGGGTGCGTACTTTCTCGATCGAGTTGATGGCCGAGCTCTTTGCGTACACCGCGGGCTGCTTGTACACACTCGCGCCGAAGAACGGCGTCATCCATTGGTCGATCGAGTTTTCGCCGTAGTAGGAGAGCCAATCGGAGATGCCCGCGCCGGCGACCGCGGCCTTGAAGCGTGTGGTTTGCGTCACGCCGAACATGGTCATAAAGCCGCCATAGCTCCAGCCGGTGAGTCCGAGGCGCGCGTCATCGATGGCCGGAATGCGCTTTTCCGCCGCGTCCACCCCGGCCAGGATGTCGCGGAGATCGCCGTAGCCAAAATCCTCTCGGTTGGCTTGCGTAAACGCCTCGCCCTGTCCGTACGATCCGCGCGGGTTGGGCTCGAGCACAAAATAACCCGAGGCGGCGAGCGGGGCAGCTCCGAAGCCGGCGCGCGGCCAGCGTGGGGTGACAGCCGAGGACGGACCGCCGTGCACAAAAGCGATCAGCCCGTACTTCTTCGCGGGGTCATAGTTGGCGGGGTACAGCAGCCAGCCCTGGACGTGAAAGCCTTCATTGGTCCATTCGACGGACTCGACTTTGCCCCAGGTCGGCTTTTCCGCCGCGTTCAGGTGCGTGACGGCAGGGAGCGGCGCGGTCAACGGACCTGCGTACACCTCCGGTGCCAGTGTGTAGCCGGAGCCGGCCCACGCCGCGACGCCCCCATCGGCGGAAACGCTGAACGACCCGGCAAGCCGGCCATCGCCGACCGAGTAAGGCAGAGCCTGCACAACGCGATCGGTAAGCCGATTGTTGACGCCGACCTTAGTATCTCCCGGAGATTGAGAGTCCGGCGAAAACGTGAGGCTCAGCTCATCCACCTGTTCCGAGCCGCCGGCGATCTCGGTTGCAAGCAAGTGGCCGTTCGGGAGGAAATGGATCCATTGCACGGTGGTTTTCGCGCCTTCGGTCAGGTTGACGGGCGGGCCGCCGCCGTTCGCGGGGACGAAATAGAGGTCGCCGCCCGTAGCGCCCTGGTCGCTCATCAGGCCACCGATCAGCGCGATCTTAGACCCGTCCGGCGACCAGCGCGGGACGGCGACCTGCAAGCCGTGCAGCGGGCCCGCGACGGTATTGGGGTCGAGGATCAGTTTAGGAGTGCCGGGCGCCGTTTGCGTGTAGAGTTTGGCTACCCACCAGTTGTTTTCACCCGGCGGCGGCGCGGCGACATAGGCCAGCTGCTTGGAATCCGGCGAAAAGGCAAACTCATAGACATGCAGGTCCTTGGGTGTCACGGCGGTCAGCGCGCCTGTCGCGGCGTCAATAGTCGCGACCCGCTGGACTTCCAGCCCTTCCACCC
>CAXTUV010000050.1:0-11454 GCA_964247445.1 uncultured Acidobacteriaceae bacterium
GCATACCCCCGGGACAGATGACTGGGGCTCGCTGATGCCGGAAGTGGATCTTTCTTTCTCCGACGCGAAGCCGCACGCGATCACGGTCGAGTTCCGCCACCTCGGGGCCCTGACATTTTCCGGTATCTCGCTGCGCTGGCTGCCGCCGGTCGACCTTGAGCTGCAGCAGGCCGTCGCTGCGGCAAAGCAAGCCGATGCCGTGGTCGCGGTGATCGGGCTGACGAACGAGTTAGAAGGCGAGGAGATGCCCACGCACGTTGAGGGTTTCGCGGGCGGCGACCGCACCTCGCTCGACCTGCCCGCGCCGCAGGAGCGCCTGCTCGAAGCACTCGCAGCGACGGGCAAGCCGCTGGTTGTTGTTGCGGAGAACGGGTCGGCCCTGTCGCTGAACTGGGCCGCCGCGCACGCCAATGCCATCGTCGAGGCTTGGTATCCCGGCGAGGCGGGCGGGGAGGTGTTGGCCGATGTGCTGGCCGGCCGCGTGAACCCCAGCGGCAAACTCCCGGTGACTTTCTACGCGAGCACAGCCGATCTGCCGCCGTTTGAGGAGTACAGCATGCGCGGGCGCACCTATCGCTACTTCACCGGCAAGCCGCTGTGGTCGTTCGGCTACGGGCTGAGCTATACAAAATTTGCTTTCTCGAACCTTCACGTCAGTCAAGGCAGTTTGAAAGCTGGCGACCCGCTCACGGTCGAGGCGGAGGTCCGCAATACCGGCTCGGTCGCGGGCGAGGCGGTTGCCGAGCTGTACCTGACCCCGCCCGAAGCTCCGCTCGCGCCCCTCCGCAAGCTGGTTGCGTTCGACCGCGCGCCGCTTGCGCCGGGCGAAACGCGCCGGCTACGCTGGCAGCTTTCCCCGCGCGAGCTGAGTACAGTGGACGAAGGAGGCCGCCGCGCTGTGCGTCCCGGCGCGTACACCCTCGCGCTCGGCAGCCCCGAGCCGGAGACGACGGCGACGCTGACAATCGACGGGGAATCTGCATTACCGAAGTAATAGGAAGGATTGCGCTTGCATCGTGCCGCACGTAGCCTCATGTGGAAGTTATCCTGCTCTCCACACCGTGAGATGAATGAAAGCCAACGCCTTCACATTGCTTGAGATTTTCGAGCCGAAGATGCGGTTCGAAATCCCCCTTTTTCAAAGGCAGTATGTCTGGACTGAAGAGCTTCAGTGGGAGCCTCTCTGGGAGGATATCGCGCGCAAGTTCAGCGCCCAAATTGACGGTAAGGCTGATTCGTCCGTTCATTTTCTGGGTGCCATGGTCTTTGATCAGAAGTTAGTGCCGATGGGCGATGTCGTTAGGCGCCAAGTAATTGATGGACAGCAGCGGCTGACTACTCTGCAAATCTACTTAGCCGCTTTTCGCGATTTGTGCAACCACAGCGGCTGTTCGAATGTTGCCGATGAATTACAGGTGTACATCTTTAACAAAGGCATGATGCCCGAACCCGAAACGGATCGTTTCAAGGTTTGGCCCACGCAGGCTGACCGAGGGCAGTTTCAGGATGTGATTGAAAGTGGATCGAGGGCGGAAATAGAAGCCCGCCATCCGCTTAGGAAGCAGAGATACGCACGCTCTTTTGAGCCTAGACCTCGCATGGTTGAGGCGTACCTGTTTTTCTACAAACAGCTTAGTGATTTTTTCATAGGAAATGAGAAAGAAGCGTCTTACCGCGCGGATCTCTCCCTTCAGGCGCGGGCCGAACGCGCCTTTGCCGCATTGAAAACCTTGCTGAAGGTAGTGGTTATCGAGCTCGACAACGACGATGATGCGCAAGTTATTTTTGAGACCCTGAATGCACGGGGCGAGCCGCTGCTCCCGGCGGACCTGCTGCGCAACTATATCTTCCTTCGAGCCGCTCGTTCCGGCTCGGTTCTGCCGATTGAGAAGATGTATGACAAATACTGGCAGAAATTTGACGATGATTTCTGGCGCAAGGAGGTGAAGCAGGGCCGCCTTACCCGCCCGAGGAGCGATCTTTACATTCAGCACTTCTTAGCCTGCCAACAAGCTGAAGATATACCTGCGAAGCACCTATTCGGCGAGTATAAGAATTGGATCGAGCGGAAACAGCCCTATGCTTCCGTCGAGCTTGAGCTCTCAACGCTGTCTCGGCAGGGCGATGCCTTTCGCCGTATCCTTGAACCGCAGAGGCACGATGAAATCCATCCTTTAGTTTCGTTCCTGGACAGCTTTGACATCCGAACAGCGTACCCTCTTCTACTTTATCTGCTTGACCAACCTCTTTCCCTGCAAGATTGGAAAATCATATCCGAAGCACTTGAGTCATACCTCCTCAGAAGGGCGGTGTGTGGGTTTACGACAAAGAATTACAACCGAACCTTCCTCGATGTGACCAAGATAATTCGTAGAGAGGGAACCTCCACGGAAAGAATCGTACAGGCACTTTCTGAATACAAAGGAGAATCCAATCGCTGGCCGCGTGACGAAGAGTTCCGATTGGCTTGGCATGAGGGAGGCTGCTATCAACGGCGGCCATCCTCAAGGCTTGTCCATGTCTTATGCAGGCTTAACGATGCTTGCTTGTCACAGAAATCCGAGGTCATCATGATTGACTCCAAGCTCACAGTGGAGCACCTGATGCCGCAGAGATGGATTGAGCACTGGCCGTTGCCGGGCGGGCAAAAAGGTTTGACATACGAACAGCTCGACAATGTAGACCTCGCCGAACCTTCAGCAATCGCGACAAAGCGGCGGGATGCCCTCCTGCATTCAATCGGCAATCTTACTATTCTTTCCGAGGTCCTTAATCCGGCTATTTCCAATGCGGCTTGGGAAGTAAAGCGACCGGAAATCATGAAATATTCGCTGCTGCCCATCAATTAAAAGCTGCATGAAGTTCCGGTGTGGACGGAAGAAGCAATCGAGATTCGCTCGAAGGAGCTGTTTCAAGAAGCATTGAGGATTTGGCCGTCGCCGGAAGCGATGAAGGTCTAGCACGATCTCGAGATCGGTTTTCGCAAACCGCTTACAGCAGACCTTGAGCGCAATCTGTCAACCATCAACCCTCAAGGTGAGAAGCAAGTGGATGGGTTAGCAAACCGATCAGCCTCTGCCAAAATAGGCTCATGCTCGACGCACACGACGATCCGCGCATCTACTTCGCCGCTGAGCGGACATTTCTAGCTTGGCTGCGCACAGGTCTGGGGCTGATCGGTATCGGCTTCGCCGTTTCCCGCTTCGGTTTGTTCCTGCGACAGATAGCACTTGCGCCCGGAGCGAAAGCACATCCGACTGGCGCTTCCACAGCCGCCGGCGTCGGATTGGTGGTACTAGGAGTCTTTGTAAATCTAGGCGCGGTATTCCAGCACATCCGGGTCGTGCGTGCTCTCCAATCCGGCGCGTGGACGCCCGGCGTCTCGCGCGGCGCAATTGCTTTGGCGCTCTTGCTGGCCGGCTGCGGCGCTGCGCTCGCGGTGTTTCTCCTGGTTCTCCGTTGAAACCCGTTCTCATGGAGCCCTCACCAAACCCGGCAAAGCTTGCCTAGTAAAGTGGCCCTCGCCGTGCATGTACTTCCGGCGAGGACACACGATGAACAGCGGACTCTATGCCGCCTGCGCCGGGCTGATCGCGCGCACCGATTCGGTCGACGCGATCGCCAACAACCTTGCCAATGCGTCCACCGCCGGCTTCCGCGCGCGTGAGGGCTCTTTCTCTTCCGTGCTCGCCGAATCCGGCCGACGACCGCTCGGCTCGGTTCTGAACCAGGTCACGAACAACTTCGGCGTGCTCGGGGCAAACCGTCTGGATGCGACGCAGGGCTCGCTCACCACGACCGGCAACCAACTGGACGCCGCAATTGAAGGTGGAGGCTACTTCGCCGTGCAAACCGCCGGGGGCGTCCAGTACACGCGCAACGGCAGCTTCCGCGTGTCCGCGCGCGGCCAGCTGGTGACGCAGTCCGGCGACGCGGTGCTGGGCCAAGGCGGCGCGATCACACTGCCGCCGGGGCCGGTTTCCATCGCTCCCGATGGTACGGTCTCCGCGAACAGCGCGGTCGCCGGAAGGCTCCGGGTCGTCGAGTTCGCGCCCGATGCGCAGCCGGAAAGTGCCGGCGCGAATAACTATACCGTCCCTCAGGCGAACGTACGCACGGCCACGAACTCGACCGTGCACCAGGGCGCGCTTGAAAGCTCCAATGTCAATCCGGTCGCCAGTGTTGTGGCGCTGATCGACGCCCA
This sequence comes from uncultured Acidobacteriaceae bacterium, assembly GCA_964247445.1. Taxonomy (GTDB): domain Bacteria; phylum Acidobacteriota; class Terriglobia; order Terriglobales; family Acidobacteriaceae; genus EB88. Next base: position 4,205 of record CAXTUV010000050.1, read on the forward strand.
GCGCTCCGCCGAACAGATGCGCCATGCCCTCACCCTGTTCGACAGCGACCTGAACAAAACCGCCGCGCAAGACCTGCCGCGCGTGACCCTTTCTTAAGGAATCTCTCATGATCCGTTCCTTGTACACCGCCGCCAGCGGGATGACCGCCCAGCAGCTCAATCTCGATGCCATCGCGAATAATCTCGCGAACTCCTCCACCGCCGGCTTCCAGCAGCGGCGCGTGCAGTTCTCCGACCTGCTCTATCAGAATCAAATCTCGCCCGGCGCTGCGGCTTCGCAGCAGACCACCGTCGCCGCCGGTTTGCCGGTCGGGCTCGGGGTGAGGCCGACCTCGACCGAAATCCTGCAAACGCAGGGCAATCTTTCGCAAACCGGCAACCAGCTTGACCTCGCCATCCAGGGCCACGGGTTCTTCCAAATCCTGCTGCCGAACGGGCAAACCGGCTATACCCGCTCCGGCACTTTTCAGCTTGACGCGCAAGGCAACGTCGTGACCACCAACGGCGACCCGCTCCAGCCCGCCATCACGGTCCCGCCGGACGCGACCGCGGTTACCGTTGGACAGGACGGCACGGTGAGCGTCACGCAGCCCGGCCAAACGCAAGCCCAGCAGGTCGGGCAAATCCAGCTCGCGCTGTTTGTCGACCCCGCGGGCCTGGATTCGGCGGGCGGCAACATCTACCTGCAAACCACGGCTTCCGGCGATCCCATCATCGGCGCGCCCGGCGGCACGGAAGGGATCGGCGCTTTGCAGCAGGGGGTGCTTGAGCAGTCCAACGTCAGCGTCGTCGACGAGTTCGTGCAGATGATCGTGGCCCAGCGCACGTATGAGTCGAACTCGCGCGTGGTGAAGGCCTCAGACGAAATGCTCCAGCAGCTCAATCAGCTTTCGCAGTAAGCCAAGTTTGCCTTTTGAGGGAACGCTCATGCATCACTTAGCCCTAGCCGGTCTGCTCGTCTTACCCAACGCGGCGCTGCCGCCCGCGCAGCTGAATCATCTCCAACTTGAGGATGTAACGCGCGCCATCGTCGCCGCGCACCCTGAGATCGCCGGCGCGGAGGTTGAGCTTCCGGCGGCGATTGCGACCCATGAAACGGCACCGGAGCTGAAAGCCGGTGTGGTCGAGCATTGGGCTGCGGACGGCGCGTCCTTTGCGCACATCCGTATTTGGTGCGCAGCCAGTACGGCATGTCGACCCTTTTACGCCAAAGTGCACTTCGCGGCGGAACAAACCGCTGCCGCGTCGCAGAAAGTTCTCACCCCTACTGAGAACGCCGTCGAAATCCTGCGCCCCGGTGCACACGCTGCGCTGCTCATCGACAGCGGACGCATTCATCTGCGCATACCGGTCACCTGCCTCGGCGGCGGCGCACCGGGCGCTCCCATCCGCGTCGCGGGTCCGAAGCATGCCCGTACCTATCAAGCCACGGTGATTGATGGCACCACTGTCCGGGGTGTTCTGTGAGCCGCGCCCTTGCTCTCGCGCTGTGTTTTGCCGCGGGAAGCGCCCGCGCCGACATTACGAATCTGCTGCCGAAAAAACTGCAGCCGAAAACGCCGAACCCCGCGCAACTTCGCGCCGACTACATCGACCGGCTGGAACAAGCGAATATCCCTTCAGCTTATACGCCCTCGGTCGGCAGTCTGTGGTCCCCCGCAGCCGCGCTCGGCGACCTGTCTTCCGACTATAAAGCGCACACCCTGAACGATATTGTTACGATTCGCGTTTCGGTGCAAACCACCGCCGCCCAAAGCGGAAACCTGGCCTCCCAGCGCCAGTTCACGACCTCCTCCGGCATCTCCGGGCTCGTGGGCGACCTGGCCACCAAAGGTGTCAATCCTCTGTTCAATGCGCAAAGCTACTCAAACCTTATACGTCACGGCCAAACCGCCTCGAACACCACTTTCATCACCCACCTCACCGGCCAGGTGATTGCGGTGTTGCCGAACGGCAATCTTGCGATTGAAGCTGAGCGCGAAATCTTCATGAACAATCAGCACGAACATGTCATCGTGCGGGGCGTCGCGCGCCCCGGCGACATCTCGCCCGCGAACATCGTGCCTTCCGCCTCGCTGTCCAACCTTGAAATCGAGGTGAAAGGCAAAGGCATCATCTCGGACTCAACCCGGCCCCCAAACCCCATCACCCGTGCCATCCTGTACCTTTTCGGTTTCTAACTTATGCTTCGAACGCTCCTCTTTCTTTTGCTTACTCTCACCGCGGTCGCGCAAGCCGCACCCTCGAACCGTTCGGTGCTGCTGCGCGATATCGCCGACGTGGAAGGTGTGCGCGATAACCAGCTCGTCGGCTATGGCCTGGTGACGGGCCTGCGCGGCACCGGCGACAAGCAGCAGACTTTTTTTACCCTGCAAACGCTCGCGAACGTGCTCCAACGCATGGGGGTGCAGATCAACCCCTCTCAGGTCGTCGTCAAAAATGACGCAGCCGTATTTGTCACGGCAAGCCTGCCCGCTTTTTCACGTCCCGGCATGATAATTGACCTCACCGTCTCGTCGGTCGGCGATGCCAAATCTCTGGAGGGCGGCGTGCTGCTGCTGACACCCCTGCACGGCCCGGACGGACAGGTCTATGCCGAAGCACAAGGCCCCTTGGTTTTGGGCGGCTACAGCGAAGGCGCTGTCGGCAATGTGCGCACGGTCAACCTGCCCACGACCGGCCGGGTTCCAAATGGCGGGATCGTGGAGCGCGGGGCGGCGGTCGACCTCACGCAGTTCCGGTCCGTTTCGCTGATCTTGCGCAACGACGATTTCACCGCGGCTCGTGATGCCGCGGATGCGATCAACCAAAGCCTGGGCCGGCCGGCGGCGGCGGCCGTTGACTCCCGCCGCATCTTGGTCGACGTCGCCGAGGCCGGCCAGCCTTCGGTGCCGCTGCTGATCTCGCGGGTGCAGAACCTTTCCATCAACTACCACGAGCCCGCTCGCGTCATCGTGAACGAACGTACGGGCACCATCGTGCTCGGCGGCGATGTGAAGCTTTCCCCCGTATCGCTGCTTCATGGCTCGCTTACCATCGAGGTCGCGACGACCTTGGCCGTTTCGCAGCCCGCGCCGTTCAGCAGCGGAACCACGGAGGTCGTGCCGCAAACCACCCTCGCGGTGAAGGATCCGCCTGCGCAATCCATCCGACTCGACAACGGGGCAAATGTGGACGAGCTGATCCGAGGCCTCCACACAATCGGCGCGACTTCCCGCGATATTGTTGCGATTCTGCAAGCGATCAAGGCCGCCGGCGGCCTGCAAGCTGATTTGGAGGTGATCTAACCCATGAGCGTCCAAGCATTGGCTCCGAACCCTGACTTACAGCTCCGCGCGGCGCAGGCCGCTTCCGCCTCCGGCGAGACAGCGAAAGTTGGGAAAGCCGGGCGCGACTTTGAATCCATCCTGCTCGGCTCCTGGCTGCAAGGCGCGGAATCGAGCTTCGGCTCGGTGCCCGGCAGCGACGAGGACGAGGATGCCGGGGGCGAACAGCTGAAAAGCATCGGCGTTCAGCAACTGGCGACCGCTTTGGCAAACTCGGGGGGTATTGGCCTAGGCAAGCTGATCGCCGAACAGCTGCAAGCGTCGGCGAAACCACCGGTGCCCGTCCCGAAAGGACCCTAACTTCGACTGAAAAGAAGCGTGTGGGGAAAATATTTTCGTCATGCCCTGAACGGAAATGGGAAAAGTGCCGATATGGAACTTGTCCCATCCGAAAGGAGACATGATGCCGATTGAGATCACAGGAATCACCGCCGTTGCCGGGCTGGATGGCGGCTCCAGCACTGCGGTGAAACCGACCGTACGGACTTCTCCGGCCGTTTCAGCGCCTGAGGATACGACATCGCTTTCGCCGCGTGCGTTGTCGGTTCCTGCTCTTACCCAGCAGGCACTTTCCTCCGTGGACGCGCGCGCTGCCCGCGTGGAAGCACTGCGCCATGCGGTGACCAACGCGGCCTACAACATCGATCCGACGCTTATTGCCGAAGCGATCCTCTCGTCGAGCGTTTAACCGGTTGAGGAAGAAGCCATGCGTGTGCCGAGTAAACCTGCTGTCCCGCTTCGAGAAGAGCAAGATTGCCTGAACGGATTCGACTTGCTCTCAAGGGAGCTGCGTCGAGCCATGCTTGCCATTGCCGCGAATGATGCGGATGAGCTTGATGCAAGTCTCGGCAGACAGGCGCAGAGCCGGGCCGCGCTCGAGTCCGCTTTAGTGCGCTTTGAGCGGAGCGCGCTCCGCTCGGCTCCGGCTAAGACGCGTATCCTTCGAGCGGCTCGGGAACTTTCGGCGCTCAACGAGCAGTATGCGGCGCTGGTCGCGCATTCCGGAGAGTCGGTTCGCCTGCTTTCGGCCTTGCATGGGGCTATGCAGCATGCGGCACGCGGAGGGCAATCATGGCGCGCTTAACACAAAGATTTCGAGGAGGCCCGGCATGGGCGGACTGAACACTGCTCTTTCGGTCGCAACCGGAGCGCTCTCGGCAAATGAGGCGGCGCTTGAAACAGTTAACAGCAACATCGCGAACGCGAACACCCCCGGCTACAGCCGCGAAACCGTGAACCTTTCGGCGAATGCCGCTGAGCGGGCCGGCAACATCGCCATCGGAACCGGAGTCAATGCCGACAGCGTGACCGGCGTGCGCGATCAATTGCTCGATCTCAGGATTCAGCAGCAAACCTCCGCGCAGTCCGCCGCGTCAGCCCAAAGCACGGTGCTGGCCTCCGTGGAGCTGAACTTCTCAACGGCCACGGGCAACGTGGGGACGAGTCTGTCTGGGTTTTTCGCGAGCTTGTCCGCGCTTTCGGCAACTCCTACCAGCGCCGCCGCCCGGCAAACCGCGATCGGCAATGCTCAATCCCTGGTCAACCAGTTTCATGCGACCAGTGACGGCCTGACCTTAGCGCAATTCGGCTTAAACACGCAGATTTCGGGAGATGTGACTAAGATCAATGCGCTCGCCAAGCAGATCGCCTCATTGAATCAGCAGATCGGAACGGCGCAGGGGGGTAACGGGCCTGCGGTGCTGCTCGACCAGCGTACGGAGGCGGAACGGCAGCTCGCCACCTACACAGATATTTCCATCACTACAACGCCCGAGGGCGATACCGTGACAACCGCAGGCGGAACAGTGCCCCTGGTTGTGGCGAACCGGAGCTTGCCGCTGACGACTTCGACCGACGCGAATGGCCTGACGCAGGTAGTCGACTCGCTCGGGAACAACATCACCGCCAAGCTCACGAGTGGGGATTTAGGTGGGGCGGTTCAGGCCCGGGACGTCGTCATCCCTAATTTGCTGACGCAACTGAACTCACTCGCCGGCAACCTCGCGAGCGCGATCAACGGGGCTCAATTGACAGGATATGACCTGACCGGAAGCCAAGGGGGCGCTCTGTTCAGCGGATCGACGGCCGCGACCCTCGCGCTGAGTACTACAGACGGCAGCGCTATTGCCGCCAGCGGAACAGGTTCGGCGGGTGACAACAGCAACGTCACGAAGCTTACAGCCGTGCAAAATACTCCGCCCAGCGCCGGCTCGCTTAGTCCCACGGACGCCTATGCCGCGCTGGTCAATACGGCCGGCACTGCGGCATCCGCCGCGAAGACGCAATCGGATGCCCTCACCGGTTCGCTCGCGCAGCTCAAAAACCAGCAGGGCGCGGTTTCCGGCGTATCGGTCGATGAAGAATCGGCAAAGCTGATCCAGTTCCAGCAGGCGTACCAGGCTTCGGCGGAGGTGATCTCCACCATCCGCTCCCTCTTTTCCTACACTATCGGCATCCTTGGAAACGGCTGACTGACATGCGCGTATCTTCCTTCTACGACTCCGGCATCCTGCTCGGCATCCAGCAGAGCAACGCGGCCTATCAGACGGCGCTGCAGCAGGTGTCCTCTGGCCAGCGGGTTACCGTGCCCAGCGATGACCCAACCGCGTCCGCCCTTCTGGTGCGAACCTTGAGCGACAGCGATGCGGCCGCCCAATACACCAAGAACGCGAGCGCCGCGCTGGGGCAGGCGCAGACCGCGGACTCCGTGCTCAGCTCGGTCGTATCCCTCCTGACCCAGGCGGTGACGCTCGGAACGCAGGGCGCGAACGGGACAAATACGGCAGCAAACCGCCAAACACTCGCGACACAGGTGCAGGGCATCCTCGCAAGCGTCGTTTCCGCGGCCAACACAACCTACCAAGGCCAACCTATCTTCGCGGGAACCGCTGACGGGGCTGCCGCCTTTGTTTCCGACGGCAGCGGCGGGTACACGTACCAAGGCGACAGCGGCAGTAGGAGCATCCAGATAGGTGCGAGCTTATCCGTCCAAGTCAGCCTAGCGGGAAACCAGGTTTTCACCAAGCCCGGCAGCAATGTTCTCGCCGCGCTCAACCAGCTTGCCGTCGCGCTCAACAGCAGCTTGACTTCCGCCATCAGCACTGCTACGGCGAGTGTGACGACCGCTCTCAACTACGTAACCGCCCAGCATGCTGTGTTTGGCAACTCCATCAACCAGATCACAGCACAGGAAACATCTCTTTCGCAGGAGAAAGTCACCCTGAGCACGCAAGCGACCAACCTGGTCGGCATCGACACCGCGACGGCCGCCATCAATCTATCGAAAGCTGAGGCACAGAGCTCCGCTGTACTTGCTGCTGCGGCGAAGACCTTCCCCGAAACGCTGCTCGACTACCTGAAATAAGCGGAGGATTGAGCAATCCCGCGCCCCGTCGTACCCTAGGACTTACGAAGGGATCGCTTATGGCCACCGCAGTCGAACCACCGATCGCCGCACGAGCCACGCCAGGGCGCTTCGGCGTCTACGGCGGCCGCTATGTGCCGGAAACCCTGATGGCGGCGCTCGAGGAGCTCGAAGCGGCGTACGCGCAGGCCATCGCCGACCCGGCTTTTTCCCTGGAGCTCGACCACCTGCTGGCGACCTACGCCGGCCGGCCGACGCCCTTGTACTACGCCCGGCGTATGAGCGAGCAGCTCGGCGGCGCGCGCATTTACCTTAAGCGCGAAGATCTGCTCCACACCGGCGCGCACAAGATCAACAACTGCCTTGGCCAGGGTTTGCTCGCCCGCCGCATGGGCAAGCAGCGCATCATCGCCGAAACCGGCGCGGGCCAGCACGGGGTCGCGACCGCCACAGTATGCGCGCTGCTCGGCATGGAGTGCGTGATTTACATGGGCGAGGAAGACATGCGGCGGCAGGAATTGAACGTATACCGCATGCGGCTGCTCGGCGCGGAGGTGCGG
>CAXTUV010000051.1:0-213 GCA_964247445.1 uncultured Acidobacteriaceae bacterium
TGCATGAGGCGTTCGGAGACTGGTGCGCGAAGCATGGGTGTGAGACTTGCCCGCTCCCACCTTCACAGACTTGCTCCGCAATGAAGGTTTTCCGGTGGGCAGCGGCAGGGTGCGCGGCCTCACCCTGAGTGCGACCCCTTGACATAGGTTTGCTGTGAGCGAAAATAAGGCGAAACGATGGCGAGCTACGGCAAACTCGGGGACCGGCAAGAA
>CAXTUV010000051.1:223-4531 GCA_964247445.1 uncultured Acidobacteriaceae bacterium
CCCCACGGTCAAACAGGCAGCCGAAAGCGCCGGGGTCGGGGAAAGCACAGTGACCCGGTGGATGGCTGAAGGCGAGTTCCGCTCCCGATATGAAGCCGCCCGCAAGGAACAGCTAGACGGGGCAAAGCAAGCCCTCCGCTCGGCTGCTTTGGGTGCAGTCGGAACTCTACAGGCCATCTCAGGCGACCCAAACGCCAAGGAATCGGCACGGGTGAGCGCGGCGGCTAAAATTCTTGACCTGGTGCTCAGGATCAGCGAGACAGATGACGTGCTAGCCCGTATAGAGCGATTGGAACAGGCGGCAGCCCATGCGGAGTGACTGGGCAAAGCGGCTGGCCGCCCTCGAAGCTCAGAGCGGTACTACGGTCACGCTGACCCTGGCAGACGGCACTTTGTATCGCATCCCATCAAAGCGTGTGTACCGGGCCGCCTGCGATGCCGCGATGGGGAGCAAAAGCCCGGATGCTCTGGCTGTGCTCAGGGCCATTGATTCCACCGGAGAAAAGGGCATGATTGAACTCGTTCAATCATATTGCGACGGGCCAATGTGCGAAGCGGCGGCGCGGTCCTAAGGATGGGCAGCAAGCCGGACCCGAGCACCCCAGCGTTATTCTCGCGGGGGTAGCTTTCGGGGTAACTGTTCACCCTATCTTCCACCAAACTGTTTGCAATGAATGGTTTGCAAGCTGGAATGGGTAGACGATGGTGCTACCATCCCGCAGTGTTTTCGCATCGTCGGAGATGTTTCCCAACAAGGCTTCCTCACTCCACTTAGGGTGCTGCACCCGAGCAAGACGCTTCCCAGTGCTGGCTTGATAACCTGTTCAGATCTGCGGTGCGCGGCAGCCCGACGATGGGCTTGTTCTATCCTGCATGCAGTCTTCTTACATCGGCGAGAGCCAAAGCAGGCAAATCCGTCCCCCCATCGAGAGGTGCTTGTATGCAGTCTGCTGTCCCGTTCTGTCCTGGTCGCGTTTGGCAAAGTTTTGGCTACGCGCTCCTAGGCCTTGGACTCACCGCTTGCGGCAGCGGCAGCTCGTCGACCCCGACGCCCGCGCCGGCGACTTCCAGCACGCCCGATTTCACCAACATGGTCGTCATCGGCGACTCGCTTTCGGCCGGCTTTCAGAATGGCTCACTGCTCGATACGCAACAACCGAACGGATGGGCCTCTCTGTTTGCGCGGCAAGCGAATACCACCCTAAACTTGCCGCTGATCGCCGCGCCCGGTGTACCCGCTGTTATGCAACTGGTGAGCGTGGGGCCGCCTCTCGTCACCAGAACTGAATCCGGCATCAGCACCGGCCGGGATAACCTGTCCACGCAACCCAACGATCTTGCCGTGCCCGGGCATCACCTGCACGACCTCATCAACGCCGGTCCAACGATCGCGCCCACAGCCGCGGAAGACATCATCACCACTTTGGTCCTCGGTTTCCCGGTCGGCAACACGAATACACAGCTCCAGGAGGCGATCGCGCTCAAGCCGACCGTGCTGTTTGTTTGGATTGGGAGCAACGATGCGCTGGTCGCGGATGATACGGGCAGTCCCGCGTCCATGACGCCGATCGCGAGCTTCACCTCCGACTACATCCAACTCATGTCGACGCTGCACAGCGGCACATCGGCTCCGCTGATCGTGGCCAACCTACCGGATGTGACCGCGATTCCTTATGTCACGCCGTCGGCGACCGTGCTCCAGCAGGTGTCCACGCAAACCGGGCAGTCCACCGCGCAGCTCGGCACCGAACTGGGGTTGGCTGCCGGGGACCTAGTGACGGCTCAGGGCATGACTGAAATTCAATCCGCTGTTCAGGCGATCGCCGGCGGGAAAACCCCAACACCCTTGGACGATGCAGGCGTGCTGACCGCGGCTGAAGTGCAGCAGGTGCAAGCGCTTGAAAACCAGTACAACCAAGTCATCGCGCAGCAAGCCGCGGCGGTGGGTGCAACGCTGGTTGACATGCATACCTTCTTTCAAAATCTCGCGGCGGGTGCCACGATCAACAGCTATAACGCGACCACGACTTACCTAGGCGGGCTGTTCGGGCTTGACGGCATCCATCCTACGAATACCGGCTACGCGCTTGTGGCGAACCAGTTCATTGATACCGTGAACGCCGCACTCAAGACCACATTCGCGGACCTAAATGTCAGCACCGTGGCAGCCGCTGATCCCCTGTTCGGCCCGAACATCAAGCCAGCCGGGACAACCACCTCGATCTCCGCGGCTGCGGCGCGGCAGGCGGGACGGTTTCTCCATCCCGGAACTTTGCGCTAGGGCCAGAGTTACCGGGCGGGGCTGCTCCGGTAGGGCGCGCTCGCGACCCCAACAAAGGAGTCCGCTGTACCGTAGTACAGCCACCAGCGCCCGCGGTAGAGCGCCAAGCCCTCGGAAAACACGGTACCCGCCGCGTACTGGCCTGATTTCTCGAACGGCAGCTCCGGCTTCAAAAAAGGGCGGTCGGCACGGGTAAGAAGACGCGAAGGATCTTGCGGCGCGAACAGCGCCTGCCCCGCCGCATACGCGCCCACCCCGATGGCTGGATCGCCGCCCGTGCCGGCGTTCTTGCCGTTGTAAAGCAGCACGACTCCCTGCGGCAGAAGCACGGGGGGCGCACCCACCTCAGGAAAACCGCTGTCAAAGAGGCCCGGCCGCGCGACGAGAAGAACCTTCGGCTTTCCGGGCGCGTCCTCCACGGGGGTCCAATGGATCAGGTCGGGCGAGGTTGCCAGGCGTATCTCAATCTCGCCCCAGTACATCCAGTATTTGCCTTGCAGCTTAGCGGCTACCAGCCTGCCGTCGACGACCTTTGTAAGAATTCCGGCCGACTTATAGTTCAGATTTTGATAATGAATGCCGGCATCACGAAAGGCAGGTCCGTATTTGGTCCAATGACGCAGGTCCCTCGAAGCGGCGATACCGACTGTATAGCTATGGCGGTTCCACTGGGTATATGTCAGCACATAGGTGCCGTCTTCAGCTTGCACCAAGCGAGGATCTTCCACACCGCCGGGCCATTCGCGATCCTGCTGCGCATCTCGGGTTGGGAAAAACACCGGTGCAGGCAGCTTGGTGAAGTGTATCCCGTCCTCGCTTTCCGCCAAACCGAGCCGCGAGGTATGGCCGCCGATTTCCCTCCGGCCGCTGTCGTCCTCGGCGCGATACAGCACGGCGAGCTTATCGCCCTCAATAACCGCAGCGGGGTTGAAGGTGTGAAGCGCCTCCCAGTGCGCTGTGGCACCCGTTACCGGATCGTGAAAGCTCGCGTGGGGATCGGGGCGAATTACGGGGTCCGCCACGGGGCGCGTAAACGGTCCGATGGTACAGCTTTGAGCTCCCGCTGCACAGGCGAGCAAGGCAGCGGCGCACGAAAACGTAAGGACGCGAACCATGGAGCTCCTTAGGCAAGTGGCTTCGAAGCAGACACGGCTCGCCGGGACCGGCTTACGGGTCTATGCCCCTGTCGCTGCAAGAGCGCCCCGGCTTACGGAATGCTCGCGCGGGGCACGCACGGGTACGCGATTGCGTCCGAAGAGGAGCCGAATCCAATCCCCCAGGATGCCGAGCTTTGCCGCCAACCCCGGCATCTTGGCCAGATAGATGGCGCGCCAAAGCAGCCAACCAAGCGGGCCGCTCACCTGGATGCCAAATACGTTCGCCACGCCGCGATAACGTGAAACGACCGCGAGCTCGCCTACCTGCTTATAGATGAACGGCTTGACGGCGCGGCGGCGGATTGTCGCCAGAATGTTGTCGGCGACCAGCGCTCCCTGCCGTGTTGCGTTCTGCGCCGTCGGCTCGAAAAAGGTTCCGCTCGCGTCCGGCTTGGGGATCTCGGCGCAGTCGCCGATCGCCCAGATTCCAGGGCGGCCCACAACGCGAAAGGTGCTGTCGACCGCGATGCCGCCTTTCTTGCCCCTATGGCAATCAAACCACTCCACCAGCGGATTGGGGATGATGCCCGTATCCCAAATCAGCATGCCCGCGGGCAGAACTTCCCCGTCGCTCAGCGTGAGCGAGCCCTGCTCCACCTTCGACACGCCGACATCGACTTTCACGTCAATGCCGTCCGAGCGTAGAGTCCGTTCGCTGTAATCGGCAAGCTCCTGCGGCATTTCCGCCATGAGGCGCTTAGCGGGCTCAATCAAGGTCAGGTGCAGATCCTCCGCGCCGATGCCGTGCTGTTTGGCGGTGTCGCGCACAAGGTCGTTAAGCGCGGCAATGGTTTCCACCCCCGTATAGCCGCCGCCGGCCACAACAAAGCTGAGCAGCCGCCGTCGCTGTTCCGGGTCGTTCTCGTGGGC
>CAXTUV010000051.1:4541-11436 GCA_964247445.1 uncultured Acidobacteriaceae bacterium
GTGAAGCTGTGCTTCTGCGCGCCTTCTACGTTTCTGAAGTTTGTTGTGGAGCCGAGCGCGAAGACGATGTGATCCGCATGGATCACGGCTCCATCGTCAAAAGTAACGGTCTTACCGGGCAGGTCGGCAGCAACTACCTCCTTGCGCACCACGTTGACACGCCGAGGCAGATCGCGAAGCGGGGCCGCGATGTGCTGCGGGCTTACGGATCGCCCTGCGGCTTCAGTCAGCATGGGCGTGTACAGCATGTGATCGACGCGGTCGACAAGCGTGATGCGTGCGTCGGCAGGCAAACGGCGCGCAAGCCGCTGTGCTGCGTAGCGCCCTCCGAAACCGCCGCCGACAAGAAGAACGTGGACCGCCGTGCCTGTGCTCATTTTTCAGTGACCTCGGTTGCGCAAGCCACCGTTTCGGCCGCACAACGGTGTAGATGTCCACTTCACGGTTTGCTATGCCTGTTCTGGGGAAGCTTTCGTGCGAAGCCGCTCTTCGGCGCGCAGTCGCGGCCCTTCGCGGCAACGGCGGCTCATTCGCCGGCAGGGCAAAAGTCGCGCGCCGGCAAGCTGACTTTTGGTGTAGCATCGCTGCCGAAAGAGGAATCGCCGTGTCCGATATGCAGCCGCTTAAGCCCGCGCACGAGTTCCTGATTGTCGGCTTGGGTGAGATTTTGTGGGATGAGTTCCCCGGCGGTCGTCGACTGGGCGGCGCTCCGGCGAATTTCGCGGTGATGGCCGGGCGGCTCGGCGCGCACGGGGTCATCGCAAGCCGGCTAGGCCGCGATGAGCGCGCGGACGCTGCGCGCGTGCTGCTCGCGACGGTACCGGTCGACACGAGCTTTTTGCAGGAAGACCTGAGTTCCGCGACCGGCTCGGTCTCCGTCACACTCCAGGAAGGCCAGCCGGAGTACGTGATCCATGCTCCGGCAGCATGGGATGGTCTTGAGGCGAGCCCGGCGTGGGAACGGCTTGCCGGGCAGGCGGATGCCGTGTGTTGGGGGACGCTGGCGCAGCGCGACGCGCGTTCCGAGCAGACCATTTATACCCTGCTGGCCGCGACGCGCCCGGGCTGCCTGCGCATCTTCGACATCAATCTACGCGCGCCGTTCTTCACCGCCGCGCAGGTCACGCGCTCGCTCGCACAGGCTGCCCTGCTCAAGTTGAATGACGGCGAAATGGCTCATCTGCTCTCACTTGCCGGCCTGCCGGACGTAGGCGGGGCCACGCCGGAAGCGCTGACGCGCGGCGCCCACAGCCTTCTGGAGGCTTACCCCAACTTGGACCTGGCGGCAATCACACTTGGCGCGCACGGGAGCCTGCTGGTCACCCGCGAGAAAGTTCTGCGCCACCCGGGAGTGTCGGTGCAGGTAGCCGACACGGTGGGCGCGGGCGATGCGTTTACGGCCGCGCTCGCGGTGTATCGGCTCCGGGGCGCGTCGCTGCGGGCGCAAAGCGAGGCCGCGAACCGCTGGGGTGCATGGGTCGCCTCGCAGCCTGGTGCCATGCCCGAGCTGCCGGAAGCTGCCCGCAACCGAATCGACGAGCAAATCGCCCGAGCGGACCGAGAAGCATGATTTAGCCTTCTGTACTTTTCAACCTTTGCGGGTGATCCATCCTCAGCTCGCGCTGTAAATGCTAGACACATGAGGCGGCCGGATTTGCCCGTTGTGCCGGCTCTGATGTACCTGTGCGAGGCTGCGCTTGCCACCAGGCGGGCGGTCCCCGACCTTGGCGAGAGTCGCTGGCTAGAATGAAGAGATGCTGCAACTCGCCGGTGCCGGCAAACGGTTTGGTCACAAGCTGCTGTTTGAACACGCGAACTGGCTCATCACGGGCTCGGAGCGCACCGCGCTTGTGGGGGCGAACGGGACAGGGAAATCCACTCTGATGAAGGTACTCGCGGGCCTGGACACGCTCGATTACGGCAGCCTTCAGCGCACCCGGGGCATGTCGGTCGGCTACCTGCCGCAGGATGGGCTTGCGCTTGCCGGGCGCTCCGTTTTTGAGGAGTGCCTGAGCGTGTTCGACGAACTGCGCGCCATGGAGCAGGAGCTGGAGGTGCTCGCGGGCAAGCTCGCGGACCTAGACCCGTCCGGACAGGAGTACGAGGAAGCCGCCGACCGCTATTCGAGTCTAAATACACGATTCCACGCGCATGACGGCTATGCGCTCGACGCGCAAGTCGGGGCGGTGTTGGGCGGCTTGGGCTTCACGAAAGCCGATTGGACGCGGCGGACCGAAGAGTTTTCAGGCGGCTGGCAGATGCGTATCGCGCTCGCGAAGCTGCTGCTCGCGAAACCCGACCTGCTCCTGCTCGACGAGCCGACCAACCACCTGGACCTCGAAACCCGGAACTGGCTGGAGACCTATCTCCGTACTTACCCGAACGGGTTTATTCTCATCTCGCACGATCGCTATTTCATCGACACCACCGCCACAAAGATTGTAGAAGTCTGGAATAAGTCGCTGCACTTCTACACCGGCAATTACGCGAAGTACGAGCAGCAGCGGCAGGACCGACGCACGCAGTTGGAAGCGGCTTACAAGAATCAGCGCACCCGGATTGAGGACTTAGAGGCATTTATCAACCGCTTCCGCTACCAGGCGACCAAGGCAAAGCAGGTGCAGAGCCGCATCAAGGAGCTCGATAAGATCGAGCGCATCGTGATCCCGGACGAAGAGTCCGCGATCCACTTCACCTTTCCGCAGCCGATCGCCTCGGGCCGGACCGTGGTGGAAGTACAGCAACTAAGCAAGACTTACGGTCCCAAGCGCGTGTTGGAAGGGGTGGGATTCACGATCAACCGCGCCGACCGCATCGCCCTGGTAGGCGCGAACGGCGCGGGCAAATCCACGCTCATCCGTATGCTCAGCGGGCAGGAAGCGCCGAGCGCCGGCGTGCTGAAGTTAGGCCATAATGTGCTGCCGGAGTTCTTCGCGCAGGACCAGTACAAGGTCCTGGACCCTGAAGCCAAGATGCTGGACGACATCAGCGCCATCGCGCCCAGGGTCGCGGATGCGGAGCTGCGCGCTCTGCTCGGCTGCTTCCTGTTTACCGGCGATGATGTATTTAAGCCCCTCGGGGTCCTTTCGGGTGGAGAGCGCAACCGGTACGCTCTGGCAAAGATCCTTGTAAGTCCGGCGAATTTCTTACTCCTGGATGAGCCTACCAACCACCTGGATATGCGGGCCAAGGACGTACTTCTCGATGCGGTCAGCCATTTCCAAGGTACGGTCATCTTCGTCTCGCATGACCGCTACTTCATCGATGGTACGGCGACGCGTGTATTTGAGGTCGAGGGCGGCCATGTGCATGTCTACCCCGGCAACTACGAAGACTACCTGTACCGCAAAGCAGAAGCCGGCAAGCCGGCGAACGGAAGTGAGACGGTAGTACAAGCGCCATTCAATGGGAACGGCCACATGCTCAGCCCGAAGCTGACGGGGATCCCGTCCGCGCTCGTTCAGCCGATGCTGCCCACCACTCCGGTGCCGGAGGCGAAGGCCAAGAAGCTGAACCCGATCAAGCTCCGCCAGATGCAGGACCGCTTGCGCGCAGTCGAGGAAGAGCTGCCGCGCGTGGAAGCTGCTATTGCGCTCACGGAGGGCCAAATGGCGAACTACTCAAGCGCCGAGGAAAACCAGCGCCTAGCCGCGCAGCTCGCGAAGCTGAAACCGGAGTATGCCGCACTGACCGCGGAGTGGGAAGAACTGGCGTTGCAGCTGGAAGACCAGAGCGCCGCGGTATAGCCCTGCGGCGGCGGTACGCTTCGCTGAGGCATAATCACCCCATGCCCGCCCCGCTTTGGAAGCCTGATTCCTGGTCCGCGCGCCTTGCGGAACTGCTTGCCGAGGACACGGAAGAAAAAGAAGCGCCGCTGCGTCGCGATGTCCGGTCCTTAGGCGCGCTGCTCGGGCAAGTGCTGCGGGAGCAAGCCGGAGAGACCTTGTACGAGCAGGTCGAGCAACTGCGGCTGAACGCGATCCGCCGCCGCGAGCAAGTAGCCGCGGGCGAGCTGCATGCGGCGGATGAGAACCTGCAGCAGACCGTGCTCGCCATAAGCCAGATGCCGGTTGACGAGCTCGCGAAGCTGTCGCGCGCTTTTGCGGTCTATTTCGAACTTGCGAATCTGGCGGAAACCAACCACCGCAAGCGCCGCCGAACTGCCGCGCAAATCTCCGGGGCTGCCGCCGCGCAGCGGGGCTCATTTCGGGGGACGCTCCGGGCCATGCGACAGGCGGGCATCTCCGCCGAGGAAGCGCTGGCGCACCTCGGACGGATTGTCATCACACCCGTCTTCACCGCACATCCTACTGAAATCGCCCGGCGCTCGGTGCTGTTCAAGCGTCGCCGCATGGCCGAGCTGCTCCAAGCGCTCGACCGCATTCCGCTCGCGGACGAAGCGCTTGCGCAGCTTCAAGCGGAGCTGACTGCCGAGATTACTTCGCTTTGGCAGACCGATGAGGTTCGCAGCCGCCAGCCGACCGTCGCCGACGAGATCAAGATGGGCCTCGACTACTACGAAGTTTCCATCTTTCAAACCCTGGCGCCGCTCTATGCCGAGCTTGCCTCCGCCCTCCATGCTGAGTACGACCTCGCGCCGGATCTGCCTGCCCTGCCCGTGGTGCTGCGGTTCGGCTCATGGATCGGCGGCGACCGCGACGGCAACCCTTTCGTCACGCCCGCGGTGACACTCGCCGCAATCCGCGAAGCGCGCCTGCGCCTGCTGGAGCACTACCGGGCGGAGCTTCGGCAGCTCATCGCGCTGCTTACCAGCTCCTCGCAGCAGGCCGGGGTCAGCCCGGAGCTGAAGAGTCGGCTCACCGGTTATCTCAACCAAGTGCAGGGCGACCGCGAACAGTTCGCGGCTCACTTTGAGTTCGAGGTATACCGGCGCTTTGCCGCCTGCATTTCGGCGCGCTCGGCCAACACCCTGGGTCTCGCTTCGGGCGAACCGGGAACATTGGAGGGGGCACTCGGCGCACTGCCGGCCTACACCGGCGCTGCGGAGTTCGTTGCCGACCTTGCGCTGATGCGCGCGAGCTTGGTCGAGAACCGGGGCGAGCGCCTCGCCGCCGTGCTGCTTGACCCGCTGCTGCTGCAGGCGCGCACCTTCGGGCTGCACCTCCACACGCTTGATGTGCGCCAGCACGCACGCCTGCACGCGGCGGCGCTCGATGAAATCAGCGGGGCAGCGGACGGCGGACGCGCCCGGGTGCCCCAACCGCTTTCCCCGCAGACGCTCGACGTGCTCGGCGCATTCGGGGCTGTCGCGGAGATTAAGCGCGGCGCCGTGCCGGAAGCGGTTCGCACCTATGTAGTTTCCGGCGCGGCCACTAAGGAGGACGTGCTCGCGGTGCTGTGGCTGGCGCGCTTAAGCGGCGTACAGCCTGCAGCCGATGGGCCCGATCCGGGGCTCATGCCGGTGCCGCTGTTTGAGTCCATTGAGGATTTGCGCAACGCCCCGGCCGTGTGCCGCGCATTGTGGGCTGACCCGGCTTACCGCGCCCTACTCGCGAGCTGGGGAGACACGCAGGAAATTATGCTCGGTTACTCCGATTCCAATAAGGACGGAGGCATGCTGACCAGCACTTGGGAGATTTTTCGGGCGCACCGGGCTTTACACACGGTCGCGCACGAAGCCGGGCTCACGCTGCGGCTTTTCCATGGGCGCGGCGGCACCGTCGGGCGAGGAGGAGGACCCACGCATCGCGCCATCTATGCGCAGCCGCTTGACGGCTTCGACGGCGAGCTGCGCATCACCGAGCAGGGCGAGGTCCTGAACTGGAAGTACGGCGACACGGTGCTGGCTGAGCGCAATCTGGAACTCGCAATCGCCGCCGCGCTTGATGCGCTGGCGCGGCCCAATCTGCGCGCCGGCAAGCCCTACTCGGGCGAGCTTAAACCGGAGTGGGAGGCGGCTCTGGATGAGCTGTCCGCATCCGCGTTTACTTTCTATCGCGAGGGCATCCTTGACGACCCGGAGGTATTCGACTTCTTCGAAACCGCTACGCCGGTTGCCGAGCTCGAGCACGCCAACATCGGCTCGCGTCCCACGCGTCGCGGGGGTAAGCGCTCCTTTGAAAGCCTGCGCGCGATTCCCTGGGTGTTCGGCTGGACGCAGAGCCGCTTGCTGATTCCGGGCTGGTTCGGCGTGGGTCACGCCGTTACCGGTTACGCGCAGCATCCGGGCGGCTTGCCCCTGCTTCAAAGCATGGCACGCGAGTTCCCGCTCTTTATCGATCTGCTTCGCAACGTGGAGGTCGCCCTCGCGAAAGCCGACCTCGGCATTGCCGCGCTGTACAGCTCCCTGATGCCGGACGAAGCCGCGCGCGGGCGGGTGTTTAGGAAGTTCGAAGCCGAGTACAAGCGTTCACTGGATGCGGTGCTCGCTGTCACAGGGCAGACGGTGCTGCTCGAAACCAACCCGGTCCTGGCGCGTTCGATCAAACTGCGCAATCCTTACGTCGACCCGCTTTCGCTTATCCAAGTCGACTTGCTGCGCCGCAAGCGCGCTGGCGAAGTCACGCCCGAACTGAACCGCGCCATCGCGGGAACCATTAACGGGATCTCCGCCGGACTGCGCACAACAGGGTAACTACCAGGCCAGCTTCTCGGGCAGGAATTCCGCGAAGAGGTCGTCGTAGTAAGGCTTCAATTGCCGCATATCCGGTTTCGCGTGACCCTTTGAGTATAGGTCGTAAGGGTTGAATTTACGGACCCAGGGCAGCATGGCACGGTCTTTTTCGTTCTCAAGATGCTTATATGCGTCCGCGCGGTGCCAGGGGTAGAACGAGTGGAACCGCAGCATGTACAACGCTTCGTCCGGCAGGTACGGCTTCATCACCTCGGCGATATAGCCATCGTGGCCACACGACATGTGCAGATTTTCCAGGCC
>CAXTUV010000052.1:0-9256 GCA_964247445.1 uncultured Acidobacteriaceae bacterium
ACAAGCCGATTGGCAAGGTGGGTCGCCGTACTCAGAGGAACGCCAACACCTTCGGCAAACTCCGTCATCAGGCATTGCTCCCTGCGACCAAGCCAGATGAGCGCCCTTACGTCCTGAGGCCCCATCTGCAGTTGCTGAGCGGCCTTGTGCGAGTTCGGCACAATGACTTGCCGCACCACCCCATCGAACGCGTCAACGAACAAGCGTGCAGTTTCGACGCAGGTCTCCAAACTGGACGAACGGCGGTCGCTTTTGGACGCCATGGTGGGATACTACCACTATGGTAGCATTGCCGCGCGGGACCTCTGAGTCAGAACGCATCCATCCATTCAGTCCTTGGAAGTTGCGTTAGGGAACTGATCCCGCAGCCCTTCCAAAAACGAACCCTTCGAGCAGGTCGAAAAAACTCCGCGACTTGTCTCGACCGCACACCCATCCGCTCAGCCATATGCCCTAGCACCCGCGTCTTGGTCATTTTCGGGACTACCGGCTTCGCGAGGACCGGAGCCGCCGAGCCTGCCGGCTTTTTTAGCCGCCGCCTTCTTCGGGATGGATTTCTTAACTGGAGCGGCCGCTTTTCTAATCCGCTGGACCCGCAGCCGGCCGCCTAGCTTTTGCCGGGAGGCGTGTCGTTGATCTCGAGCGACTGGATTTGCGCAGCGAGCTGCTGTTCCGCTTCCGCACGCTGCTGTTGCAGCTTCGTTTGCTCCAGTTGCAGCGAGCCGACCTTGTCTTCCTGCGCGTTCAGCTCCTCGGTGTAGCGCTTGACGAGCGTGCGCTCGTCCCTGGATCCTTTGAGCGCCTGCAGGTTCGCGCGCAGGCGCTCCTGGTCCTTGCTGATCGCATCCAGGGCGGCCTGATTTGCGCCGGTTTGCCCGTCCAACTCGCTCAAGCGGCGCTTCGCGGCGAACAGCGGCGCGAGCTCACGGCGCAGGTTCGGGTCGTCCCCGGTCGCCGCGAGCAGGAAGTCCAGCTGCTGCTCACTGTAGCCGGCCAGCTGGTAGCTCTGCCCGAGGGTATGCCGCTCGCCGATGTGCAGGCGTACCGTTTCGCCCGGTGCCGCGATGACCCGGAATCGGTAGGCGGCATCGGTCGTCTCCTCCGGCTTGACCTCGGAGTCAAGCTCCCAGCCTGCCCGGCGCGGCTGCTCGACAAGAACCGTCCGCTTGTCGGCGGCGGCGTTGCGGACCAGATACTCGCGCTCGGCGATCTCAACGGTGCGCTCGGTCAGGACGCCCCGGCTGATAGTCACCTGCTGCAGCCTGCGCGTGTCGTGTTGATAGTCGGTGGAAATATGCACCGCCTGGTCGGACGCGTAGGAGAGCAGGCGCTTTTCCCCCGCGTGCACCGGCTCGAGCAGCCCCTCGCCGCCGAAGCGGCCGTCTTCCACGATCGAAAAGCTGCCGCGGTCCAGCGTCAGGCCGCTGGTGTTCCTCATCCACAGGGCGCGCAGCGGGACGGGCTGCGCCGGGGACCACAGCGTGACGCGCTCGGCTTCCACTTTCGTCTCTAAAATCGGCACAAGGGCGGATTGGTCTTTCTGGATGGTGACCGGCGTGGAAAGCTTGTACTCGAAGGCGTCGTCGAAGCCCGTTGTGGTGGTTTCAGGGTGGACCGAGCCGGCGGCGGAGTCTTCATAGGAGGGCGCGGCGGGTCCATCTATTGGGCCGTTGGAAAAAGCACTATCCGGCAGTGGACCCCCGACGGAAACCGACGTGCTGCTGCCGTTTACAGGCGCGTTCAGCGAGTGTGGTTTGCCGTTGATGACGGCAGCTTGGCTTTGGGCGAGCCCGGCACCGACTCCCTGGCCTGCGCCGAAGCCGGTACTGATGCGCCCTGCGGAAGCCTTGCCCAACTCGCCGCTTTCGTGCGTCTGCGGCGCGAGCTGCGCTTCGGCGGGCAGCGGAATCTCCGGCCGTCGCGCATAGTACGGCTGCGATAAAGGCTGAATAAAGCTTTGCGGCGCGCCGGCGATCAGCGAGAGCTCGACGTTAGTCCAGTCCATGCCGGTGGTGTTGTCAACCACCGCCCAGCCCTGGAGGGTGGCCGTTTCCGCCGCGCCGCCCGCGGCGGAAGCGCCGAACAGAATACGGTAGGTCGCCTTCCAGACCGGCACGCGCGGCCTGCGTGTTTCCTACATCAGCGAGGTGCCGGTGTCCCGCAGCGTGAGGCGGCGCAGCCCTTCGCTGCGGCGGCTTGCAACCAGCTGGAGGTAGCGCGCGACATCGCTCCGCAGCGGCGCATCGAGCAGGCGCACCTCCGTGCGGGCAGTTGTCTCGACCGTCGTGACGACACCGGTATCCCCGACCACCGTCAGCACTCGGTGATCCACGGGCGGCGCGCCGGCTGCGCCCGGCGTGGTGGTGTACTCAACCGACAGCAGCCGCCCGGTGATTGCTGGGCCGCCGCCGGACACCTGCACCCGCGCGCCGCGTAGGCTTGCGTACAAATCGTCCGCCGAAGCATCTGAGCCCAGGCCGAGCGGCAGGCTCTTGAGCTGCTGCTCAAGCGGCGCGGCGGAGCCGTAGTCCGCGCCGCGGATTTGTCCGCCGTTGAGGTCGACGGCGGTCAGCGATTGCAGGGCATCGTTCAGCTGCGCGCTCGTGAAGTCGATTGAAACGGAACCATTGCCCGTGACCGTGCCGGCGTGCTCGAAGAAGCCGACGCCGTTCTTGTAAAGCAGCACCCGCGTTACCGGGAAGGCATCAGGGATCGCTTTCGCAGGCGCATGCGGGCGGGGCGCTTGCGCCGACGCGCTGCCCGAAAGAAGAAGGAGAAGGAAAGAAGCGGCAGCGGGTCGCATGTGCCTCCGGAACCAAACGACATCGATACAGACTCCGAAGATACGCTTTGGTTCCAATCGATGGGGAGTGCCGGTACAGCGCCGGTCACCCTATCCAAGCCGACTATTTCATGTAAGGACGGCGGGCAGCGAAGCCTGGCTCCAGGGTCAGCGATGACAAGCGCGGCCCCGGAACCTTCTGCTCTACGCTGTCGCGCACGAACGGGTGCGCTCATCGCCACCTGTCCGCGCTAAGGAGCTCAGGTGCTGGATCAGAGCAGGAACAGAGCACCCCGGCATGGGGCTACCCTGCCGCTCCATGCACGTTTTTGGCTGAACCTTCTCCGCGCGCTTGTTTGCGCGGCATGCCCTGCCGGGTGTCGACCCGGGGTCGACACGACATTGAAGTGCTCGTAGTCTTCATCTTTCGGCCCCACCTCCACAACCGTCCTCAGCCAGCAGCGAACGGACCCGTCCAGCATCACGGAACCCGCACCGTCGAGATCGTACGTGCTGAGGCCCCTGTGGTTACAGAGCGACTTGACAAGGCACAGCTGCGCTAGCTTCTTTGCCGGCTCGTACTCCTTCGAGGTGTTCTCCCTGAGATCCTTCCCTACCGCTTCCGGCGTGCCCCGCCATCTCGTTGTAGCCCGCCTCGCCCCACCGGTAAGCGGTAAGCCGTCGGTAGCCAAAGCTGAGCAGCAGGGCATAATCCGAATAACCAGAACGCTATCTTGGTTGCAAACAGCGCCTACGGAAGGCGGTCAACGGCCGGATCGGGCTGGAACCGGACCCGCCCTGATCGGCGTTACTCCACCCTGCGACCTCTCGGGACCAATATGCCTTCAGCACTGGACATTCAAGCAGTCAGCCTCTCGCTACCCTGAAGACCAGCGGCTCACCCTTCGTTGCCGTTCAGAACGAGGGGAGTGCAACGCTGAGGTGTTCCGTAATGCGGTAGAAAGACCTTCCATGAGATGCTCTTGCCTCCGGAGGTGGCGACGAGTAAAGAACCTCATACGGAGCATCATGGCTGAGTTCTCGTACGCGCTTAGTTAGAAAGCTCGCCAACTCGGTCGAGGTCTGAACTTCTTAGAACCCCCGCACGGTCTTCCTGCTCCAACGCCGCTGCGATTTGCTTTGCCAAGGCATGGTTATCAGAGTGCTGTGGAATCGCCGCTGACACTAGGGCAACGATTTGCGTATCCAAGATGCAGGCAGCCGCCTGCTCCCATTGTTGGGTGTCCGCAACGACACAATTGACATGGCTTCGCGTCACCTCGCGGACGTCTTTGCTTGTCCAGGTATCTACGTCAGCAGTGGAACCATTGGTCCGGTTCTGCTCGTAGCGCGGCAGCTCCGGAAGTTCACCTTGGGCCTGATCTGGGCAGATGTGCTCCAGCAACAGTTCAAGAAGCCGCCCGAAGTACGGCGATAAAACGCATCTTTCAGATTGCCCCCGTGCAGCACTTCCACGCGTTCAGGCAGATACCGCTCGATCACGGGTACAAGCTGCGGAAACAGCGTGTGCGGCGATCACGGCAGAGTGAAGGCGGTGAGCCGACCGGCGAAAGCGGCGTAAGTCTATTAAAATAGATTAGATAAGATGGTCGGGGAGAGAGGATTTGAACCTCCGACCCCCTGGTCCCGAACCAGGTGCTCTACCAGGCTGAGCCACTCCCCGACTGGCGTATCCCGCGAGTAAATAGCGGCTCCTGGTTGGGCCGCGCGGAACACCTTGAGTGTAGCAGAGCCGCTTGGGTCGTGACTGCACTCGGTACACTGGGCCGATGTCCCTCCAGTTTCAGGTTCACGCGACGAGCCCCGCCGGGGGGCGCCGGGGCACGATGCGCCTGCCGCACGGCGCGGTGGAAACGCCCGTGTTCATGCCCGTGGGCACGGCCGCGACCGTCAAAGCCGTCCCGCAGGAAGCGCTCGAGGTGCTGGGTGAAGGTGGGGGGCAGATCATCCTCGGCAACACATACCACCTGTATCTCCGACCGGGGCACGAGGCGATCCGGCGCATGGGCGGGCTGCACCGCTTCATGAGTTGGGGCCGGCCGATCCTGACCGACTCCGGCGGCTACCAGGTGTTTTCGCTCGCCGACCTGCGCAAGATCACCGAGGAGGGCGTCCGGTTCCGCTCGCACCTGGACGGCTCGGCGCACCTGTTTACCCCGGAGCACTCGATGGCCGTGCAGCTGGCGCTCGGGTCGGATATCGCGATGGCCTTCGACGAGTGCTTGGAGTACCCGGCCGACGAGACTCGGGCGCGCGCGTCACTGGAGCTCACGATGCGCTGGGCCGCGCGTTCGCTCCGCTACTGGGAAGAGCATAAGCAGGAAGTGCCGTGGTGGCGGGAAAACCAGGGCCAAGGGCCAAGGGCTAAGGGCCAAGAAGAGCCGATTACATTGCGTTGGTCCACACCCGAGATCGCCCCCAATGCCCGCCCGAGCTTGTTTGGGATCGTGCAGGGCGGCATGTACCCCCACCTGCGGCGCGAGGCAGCCGAGCGCATGGTCGAGCTTAACTTCCCCGGATACGCCATCGGCGGATTGGCGGTCGGCGAGCCGCGCGAACGCACGCTGGAGATCATCGCCGAAACACTGCCGTACCTGCCCGCCGACAAGCCCCGCTATGTGATGGGCGTGGGCTACCCGGAGGAAATCCAGGCCTACGCGCGCATGGGCGTGGATATGATGGATTGCACCATCCCCACGCGCGCCGGTCGGCACGGGCTCTTGTTCACCTCCGAGGGTCGGCTGAATATCAAGAATCGCCGCTTCGCCGAGGACGAAGGCCCGCCCGACCCGGAGTGCGCCTGCCCGGTGTGCGCGCGCTACAGCCGCGCGTATTTGCGGCATCTGCAGGCGAGCGGCGAGGCGCTTGGGGGTACTTTGAATTCGCTGCACAATTTGGCGTTTTATTTGGACACCATGCGAGCGGTCCGGCGGGAACTAAGAAATACCATCATTTCCGAATAAGATTGCACGGATAGATGAGCCAGGGTTGGGTAAACTGCCGTTATTGAAATGAACGATGTGCAGAGATTTGCGACAAGGGCTTCTGAAAGGCTGTTTGCAGTAAACCGGAACTCCATGGAAGGACACGATCAAGACGTGCCTACCAACCAACCGCCTCTTGATGCTGAAGACCTAGCCCCAGAGCCCCTAAATGACGCAGCGGCGGCATCGTGTGCCGCTACGGGAGAAGTGGCGAGAGGGACTGAAGGATTGTTTAAGCCTCCTGGCTGGATTTCGCCGCAAACAATTTTCCTGACCAGTTTATCCATTCCAGTTTTGTCTCTGTTGATCGGTGTTTGGCACTTGCGGTCGAGCTGGGACGATGGTGCGATCACGGCAGCCTTCGCGAGAACGTTCGCGCACACAGGGCGGATCGCATTAACGCCGGTTTCAGAGCAGGTTGAAGGATTTTCCTCGGTCCTGTGGCTGCTGCTGTTGTCCGTGCCGGCGCTGGTGACGGCAAATCCCTGGTTGATCGTGGTGTGGATGAAGCTGTGCTCGGCGGCAGCATTTCTTGGATCGCTGCTAGCCCTGCGCCCGATTGCGTCCCGCTATCTACGAAGCGATTTCAGTGTCGCCGGAGCAGTGTTTCTGCTTGCGGTAACGATCGCGCCATTCCGCGAGACCATGAATGGGATGGAGATGAATCTATGTATGCTGCTGACGCTTGTGCTGTGCGGCGTGCTCCTGGCGAGCAGGTCGCCCTGGTTACAGATGGTGTTGGCGACTGCGATTTCCTGCTTGCTGTTACTGACACGGTTCGAAGCACCATACCTGCTGTTGTTTCTTTATGGAGGGTTGCTGCTGAGCGGGGCGTCGAAGCGCCGAATTTTGATTGTAACGATAGCTGACGCGCTATGTTTTTTTATGGAGGAGGTTTGGCGTTACAAAGTCTTCCACTTATGGATGCCAAATACTGTCTACGCGAAGCAGTGGATGCCTTATCAGCCGCCGCGCACGTTGCATCTGCTTATAAGAAATCGAGTGGATGCTTCCTCGGAACTGCTGCTGATCTTCGGGTGGCCGATTGCCGTGCTGTTTGTTGGTTGGTTGCTGGCAGGGCGCCCGCTCAAAGGCGAGCTGTTTCGGTCGGGAACTCAGGCCCATGGTGCCATGCTGCTGGTTTCGATGGTGGGCGGAGGAGCGCTGTTCGGCTTGGTTTTCGGGCAAAATT
Source organism: uncultured Acidobacteriaceae bacterium (assembly GCA_964247445.1). Taxonomy (GTDB): domain Bacteria; phylum Acidobacteriota; class Terriglobia; order Terriglobales; family Acidobacteriaceae; genus EB88. The sequence goes on from CAXTUV010000052.1 coordinate 6,980, forward strand.
GGGGTCATCCCGGGCGCATGATTCTAGGATTTCTCCCGTTCATGGTGCTGTCCATTGTCTACATTACGGAGCGCGCAAAGGTATTTGGGAACTACAGCCGGGTGCGCGTTTTCGCAGTCATTCTTTTAGGCCAATTGTTATGGTGGGGTCGCCAAGCATTTATCCCCGCCTGGCACGATAGTCAAGTTTCCATCGCCCTACTGGAAAGAGAGGGCAAAGCAGCCAATCAGATCCGCTTGTTGCTCAATAAGCAAACCGCGAGCGTGATGATCCCCGACGTAGGCGGCGCGGCGCTCTGCTGCGAAAACCTTGAAATCCATGACGTAGCGCTGCTTACCAATTCCTATCTTGCAAGACGAGGCTACGCGGCTTTTGATGAGTATGCCCGACAGGTCAACCCGGAAATTGTGGAGATACACGGCATGTGGAGCGATTTGACTAAGTTCTACAGCAATGCAAGTCTGCGCAACTACGGGCTGGTGGGTGCCGCCGGAGTACGTATGCTGGTGCGGCCGGATCTCTATAAAGCCCTGAAAGCCGAGGGAGTAGCGGAGGTCCGCATCGCTGAAACATCGGCTTGCCGCGATGATTTGATGGATACCAACAGCAACGATGAGATCTTCGCGGGGGAGAGGGGTGTGTGCCTGTTGCTGCCGGAACCATAGCTGGGCCCACGGCAGAAAATCGCAACCGCGGGTTCCGAGTGTCAGTTTTGCAGCTTGACACCCCGGCACCGGTCGGCGATGCTTAAGCCTTAGGCCCGCTCCCGGGCGCTGGCCCTGTTGCGCTTTCCGGCGTCCAGAGGCGCACAAGGAAACCACCCGTTTTGACCGCAGCCCTTCCCCTCCTGCTTCTCGCCCAGCCCGCCGGCCTTGCCTCGGGGCTGGGGTCGCTTTTGCCGATCATCATCATTCTGCCGGTGCTGTATTTCCTGATGATCCGGCCCAACCAGAAAAAGCAGCAGCAATGGCAGCAGATGCTTTCCTCGCTCAAGCCGGGCGACCGCATCGTGACCACCGGCGGGCTGCGCGGCACCGTGCTTGCCCTGCGAGACGATGCGCTGCACATCCGGGTCGCGCCCGACGGCGTGAAGCTCGAGGTGGTGCGCTCGGCGATCGCTTCCGTCACCACGGACGAGGCCAAGTAGCCCAATGCGCAACCGGCCCGGAACCAGGCTCCTGCTCATCCTTGCGACGCTGCTGATTTTTGTTTTCGGCATTGTCGGCATCCCGCGCGGGGTTACCCCTTCGGCCCTCAAAGCTTCCCTATACAAACGCATCAGCCTCGGCCTGGATCTGCGCGGCGGCACCCACCTGATTCTGCAAGTAATGGTCGACGAAGCGGTGAGCGCCTCGACCGATGCGGACCTGGTGCGCATGCAGTCCGACCTGCAAGGTGCGGGCATCGACGCCACCGGCACCAAGCCGAACGCGCAAACCATCCAGTTCGCGGGCATCCCGGCGACCAAAATCGCCGACGCGCGCACGACCTTGAACGGCCGCTACAGCGGGCAGTATGAGTTCGCGGAGTCGGGCGGGGCATTCACGGCGACGATGAAGCCGAGCGCGGTCGCGGAACTCAAGTCAAACACCCTCCAGCAGGCGGTCGACGTCATCCGGCAGCGCGTGGACACGCTCGGCGTCTCCGAGCCTGTGATTCAGGAGTACAACGTCGGCTCGAACCAGATCTTGGTCGAGCTGCCCGGCATCGACGACCCCGCGCGGGTCAAGGACGTGATCCAGTCCACCGCCCGGCTTGAGATTCACCTGGTCGAGGGCGGCCCGTTCGCGACAGAAGCCGAGGCGCGCGGCTCGCTCGGCGGGACGGTTCCGTTCGACCAGGAGATGATCCATGCAGCGCCCGGCGCTTCGAGCGCAAGCTCGGGCGACCAGGTGTACCTGCTCAAGCGCGTCGCCGAGGTCGCAGGCACGGACATCCGCGACGCCAGCGCGGGCACCAACCAGAACACGAATGAGCCGCAGGTCACGTTCTATCTGACAACTGCGGCGGGCAATCACTTCGCCGACTTCACCCAGCAGAATAAGGGCAAGGGCCTGGCGGTCGTGCTTGACAACAAGATTAAGGAAGTCGCGAATATCCACGATCAGATTCGCGACACCGGCACCATCTCGGGCGGATCCATGTCCGCGCAAAGCGCGCAAGACTTATCCATGCTGCTCCGCACCGGCGCGCTGCCGGCTTCGATCCACTACCTCCAGGAACGCTCGGTCGGCCCGTCGCTCGGCGCGGACTCCAACCGCCAGGGCGTGCTTGCCT
>CAXTUV010000052.1:9266-11276 GCA_964247445.1 uncultured Acidobacteriaceae bacterium
CCGCTGTCGTGGGCATGCTCGCGGTCATGGGCTTCATGCTCGTCTACTACCGGGGCGCGGGTATCAACGCCGACCTCGCGCTGCTTCTGAACCTCATCATCCTGCTCGGGTTTATGGGCTTCACGCATGCGGTTTTAACGCTGCCCGGAATCGCGGGGGTCATCCTGACCATCGGTATGGGGGTGGATTCCAACGTGCTCATCTTTGAGCGCATCCGAGAAGAGATGCGCGCCGGCAAAAGCGCCGGTGCGTCGGTCGACCAAGGCTTCGCTCATGCTTGGACCACGATTGTCGATACACATGTTACGACCGTGGTTTCCGCCGCGATCCTGTTCATCTTCGGCTCCGGCCCCGTGAAGGGCTTTGCCATCACTTTGACCTTTGGCTTGATCGCGAACTTGTTTACCGCTGTTTTCGTGTCGCGGACGATTTTCGACGCCAACGTAAGCCGCCGCGCGCGGGGAGAGGCACTCTCGATATGAGTCCTAAAGTAGCCAATGTAAAGCCGCATTTTGTGCGTGGGATATTCGTGTTTGTTTCAGGCATGGCACTAGCCGGGATTTCGCTCCTGCTTGAAAATTTCGTCATCAAGTCTCTCCAGGGCCGGGGATAAAACGCGCTTGGAGCTTTTCCGCAATCCCGAAATCGATTGGCTGAGGAAGAAGTGGTACTTCCTCGCGTTCTCGCTTGTGTTCAGCGTGGCGGGTGTGCTGTCGCTGCTGTTTTGGCATCACCTGCCGCTCGATGTGGACTTCAAGGGCGGGACCGTGGTGCGGATCCGCTTCGCGCAGACGCCTGATTTGGGGCGCTTGCGCACGGCGGCGGACCGGGCCGGACTGCATGATGCTCGCATCCAGCGCTATGGGACGCAGGCCGGCAACGAAGTCTTGATCACCCTCGCCGAGGCCCAAACGCGCGAGTCCGCGCTCGATCAAGGCCGGGCGGCGATTGTCGGCACCCTCGAGCAGCATTATGCGTCCGCCATACCGGGCAAGCTCGACCTGGACAACGCCGGGCGGGGCACCCTGGCCGCCTTTCTCGAACAAGCGAACCCCGAGCACCTCCAAGCAGGTGAAGAGGCGAACGCGCAGTATCTGCGCGAAGCCGAATCGATCTTGAGCTTCAAGGATCAAGTCCACGGCGGCTTGCTGCCCTCGATCGCAAGCTTGCGCGGCACAGCCACTCCCGCAGCGGTGAGCGCACTTACACAAGGCGCGTACCTATCCGGCTTCACCGTCCGTAACGTCGAGATCGTCGGCCCGCAGGTGGGGGCGCAGCTGCGCAAACAAGCCCTGCTCGCGACCGCATACTCACTGATCGGCATGCTCGTATACCTGTGGTTCCGGTTTGAGCTGATCTACGGCGTCGCGGCGGTGGTCGCGGTCTTTCACGACACGCTGATCACCGTCGGCGCGTTTTCGCTGATGAACTACGAGATCTCACTCACGGTCATCGCGGCCATCCTCACCCTGATCGGCTACTCGATGAATGACACCATCGTGGTCTTCGACCGCATCCGCGAAAACCTGCGGCAAACGCGCCGGGAGCCTTTGGCCGAGGTTGTAAACCGGTCGATCAACCAAACCCTAAGCCGGACCGTGCTGACTTCCGGGCTGACGTTCCTCGCCGTGCTGTCGATCTTTCTGTTCGGCGGTGAGGTGCTGCGCGGATTTTCGTTTGCACTGGTGGTGGGCATCCTGATCGGGACGTACTCATCGATCGCGGTAGCCGCGCCCATGCTGGTGGCCTGGCAAGAGCGCCGGGCCGGCTCAGCACGCGCGGCGGCACTGCCCGCGGGCCGCAGGGTGAAAGTTTAGCTTTCGCGCCCGTCGTGACAGGAACGCCCGCTTCCCGAGCGGGCGTTTTCAGTTGTACCCGCGATGTGATGGAACCGTCGCATTGCTTCAAAGCTACTGCCGCCTGCCCCTGAAAATTTCCTGGAACAAAAAAGGGAGGCGGTGGTGTCTATTCCCGCAGAAGACGTTTCGCTTCCCGAGGTCGCCCATGTTT
>CAXTUV010000053.1:0-11138 GCA_964247445.1 uncultured Acidobacteriaceae bacterium
ACCCGTACTCGGCACTGTACCCGCCGTTCTCGCTTGCGGCGCTTGCGCCGATCGCCGCGCTCAAATACTCGTCCGCCCACGCGGTTTGGGAAGCGCTGATCGCAGCGGGCTTCTCCTTGGCGGTGCTGCTGACCGCCGAACTGTGCGAAGCTTCCGCGACCACGGCGCTCGTGCTGGCTGTTTTTGCCGTTTCCAGCACCATCCTGCTCATGCTGGGGCAGGTGTCCGGGCTGGTGATCGCGCTGCTGGTGGTCGGGTTCGCGCTCCTGCTCAAGGGGCGTTTTGTCCCGCTGGCGGCCGCCTGCTTCCTCCTGGCCGTGCTGCTCAAGCCGCATGACGCGGCCATTCCGCTGCTGTACCTGCTCTTTGGCGAGCCGCGCTGGCGGCGGGTGTTCGTGGCGGTGCTCCTCGCAGCGCTTTTGTTCGCGGGCGGCAGCCTTCTGTGGTTCGCGCACACACCCTCGACCGCGCACTGGCTCCCCGAGCTCGCGGCCAACCTCCACGGCAACGCCGCGCCCGGCTCGGTCAACGACCCAGGGCCTAGGCACACGCAAGGCATCAACTTGGCGAGTTTTCAGGCGCTGTTTGCCGTGATTCGAGACCGGCCCGGCTTTTACGACCCGGCGGCGTTCGGGGTGTCAGCTCTGCTGCTGGCCGCATGGGCCGTTCCTGCCTGGCGGCTGCCCAACTCGCGGCGCAAGCACCTGCTCGCCATCGCGGCTATCAGCTGCCTGGCGCTCTTGCCCATCTACCACCGGCAGTACGACACGCGCATGCTTCTGCTCGCCTTCCCGGCAGTTGCATCCCTGCTGGCTCAGGCGCGCGACCGCGTTTGGGGCGCGGCCGGCCTCGCCCTGCTCACGCTGGCAACCGTGTTCACTTCGCACACGTACCTGAACCGGCTGATGAACCAGCAGGCCGAGGCGATCCTCCACGCCGGAGCGGCGCGGACACTGCTTCTGTACCGGCCCGTGCCGGAGCTTCTGCTTCTGCTTTGCCTGTTCTTCCTGGCGGCGCTGTACCGGGAAATAGCGCTCCGGCCCGAACCGCTCTCTTGCGGGGGAGCGCGCCGGTGATAGCATCGGCTCGTTCCATACTTCTCGATAAGGCCTTCAATGCACCGCTGGTCCACCGTATTTATCCCCACCCTGCGCGAAGCGCCCTCCGACGCCGAAGTCGCGAGCCATAAGTTTCTCCTCCGCGCGGGCTACGTGCGGCAGCTCGGCGCGGGGCTTTACTCCTACCTGTTCCTCGGGCAGCGCTCGATCAACAAAATCGTCGCGATCGTGCGCGAGGAGATGGACCGTATCGGGCAGGAGTTCCTGCTGCCCGGACTCTTGACCGCCGATCTGTGGCGTGAATCGGGTCGTTGGACCGCGATGGGCCAGAATATGTTCCGCCTCGAAGACCGCAAGGGGGCTGAGCTGTGCCTGGGCATGACGCACGAGGAGGTCATGGCCGACATCGCGCGCAAGGAGCTGCGGTCCTACAAGCAGCTGCCGCAAATCTGGTACCAAATTCAAACCAAGTTCCGCGATGAACCCCGGCCTAAGTCGGGTTTGCTGCGGGTGCGGCAATTTCTTATGAAGGACAGTTACTCATTTGACCTGGATGAAGCCGGGCTGGATACGTCCTACAACCTGCACGACCGAGCGTACCGCGCCATCTTCGCCCGCTGCGGATTGGATTTCCTGGCGGTCGAGGCAGACTCGGGCGCGATGGGCGGCTCGCAGTCGCAGGAGTTCATGGTCTACACCGATGCGGGCGAAGACTTGATCGTCAGCTCCGAAGCGACCGGTTACGCGGCGAACTTGGAAAAGGCTGTCTCGAAACCTGCTCCGGTCGAGGACTTACCTGGCGACCAACCACCCGAGTTAGTGCACACTCCGGGAAAAGCCGCGATTGCCGATGTCGCAGAGTTCTTCAAAATCCATCCTGGACAAGACATCAAGTGCGTCGCCTACATGGCTCGCTACGCCGAGACAGACTGGCTTCCGGTTGTAGCTTTGTCGCGGGGCGACCATGCTGTGAATGAAACTAAGCTGCTGAGCCTGCTCGGCGCGCGCGAGCTTACTTTCATGGAACCTGAACAGCTTTCTTTATTCGTCGGCGGCCCGGCGGGGTATCTGGGGCCTGTAAGCCCGCTGCGAGCAGCGATTTACACCATGAGCGAATGGCCTGAACTACGCGCAGCCCTCCTGACGAAATCAGCGGAAGTCATCACATCCAAGGTGCGGACGGTGCTGGTCGCCGACGAAGCGCTCGCCGGCCGCAAAAACCTGGTCTGCGGCGCGAACAAGCAGGATTATCACTATAAGAACGTCACCCCCGGCCGCGACTTCACCTGGACCCTGCTCGCTGACATCCGCAATGCAAACAAGGGCGAGGACGCGGCTGATGCACCGGAAGGCACCCCCGCCCCGCTCCGCATCGGCAAGGCGGTCGAGATCGGCCACATCTTCAAGCTGGGCCGCCGCTACACCGAAGCCCTTAAAGCCACGGTGCTCGACCGCAACGGGCGCGAAGTCACTCCCATCATGGGCTCCTACGGCATCGGTATCGAGCGCATCCTAACCGCCGCGATCGAACAATCGGCTGGCCGCAACCCTGACCCGAACGGCTTTACCCTGCCCCGCTCCATCGCGCCTTTTGAGGTGGTGGTGACGATTACGAACGTCCGCGATGCCGCCCTGCTCCAACTTGGCGAGCAACTGGCCCGCGATTTTGAGGCAGCCAACGTCGATGTGCTGCTGGACGACCGCGACGAGCGCGCCGGGGTCAAGTTCAAGGATGCGGACCTAGTCGGCATCCCGTTCCGGATCAATGTGGGCAAGCGTGCGTCCGAGGGAATCGTGGAGTTAGTGGACCGTGCCCGGGGCGTGATCGAGGAGCTGCCGCCGGCTGAAGTCCCGACGCGACTGCGAAGGGTTTGAGCCGTCCATAAACAGAACAGGCAGAGCGCCCATGAGATTCTAAAAGTTAAAAGGCGGTACCGCCCCTTGGCAGTTCGGATTGCCCTTCCCAGTCTCGGCTTTGGCCCCCGCGCAAGTCTCGCGCGCCGCGTTCTTGTCCTCTCGCTGGCCGCGCTGCTCTTGCTTTTCGTCATCTTTCTGTCAGTATTCGGCTACGAGTATCACAAGTACGGCGTGGTCGTGGAACAGCGGCTCGAGCGCCCGCTGTTCACCAATACCGCCAAGATTTACGCGGCCGCACGCCAGGTGCGCCCGGGGCAAAAGCTCACCGCGGCCACGGTCGAGGCGCAGCTCCGCACGGCGGGCTACTCCGAGGGCGCGGGTTCGCAGCTGGGCAGCTTCGACGCGAATGGGGACGCAGTCACGATCCGCCCGGGCCCGCAAAGCTTTCACGCGCCCGAGGCCGCGACGATCACCTTTGACGGCGGCAAGGTGCAGGGGATTACCGCGGCCAACGGCGACCAGCTCGCCTCCTACGCGCTGGAGCCGCTGCTGATCACCGGGCTTTCCGACGCGAACCGCACCAAGCGAAGCCTTATCACCTACAACGAGCTGCCCCCGATGCTGATCTCCGCCGTGACCTCCATTGAGGATCGCCGGTTCTTCTCGCACGGCGGGGTGGACTACATCCGCATCGGCGGCGCTCTGCGGAATGACCTTCTGCACCGGCACAGCTACACCGAGGGCGGGTCCACACTCACCATGCAGCTGGCGCGCGGCTTTTTTCTCACGCCCGCCAAGCACATCAAGCGCAAACTGCTGGAGATCATGATCACCTGGAACCTCGAATCCAGGCTGTCGAAGCAGCGCATCTTCGAGCTCTACGCGAACCAGATCCCGCTCGGCCAGGCCGGGTCGTTTTCCATTAACGGCTTCGGCGAGGCCGCGCAGGCCTACTTCGGCAAGGATGTTTCCAAGCTCAACCTCCAGGAATGCGCGCTTCTGGCCGGGATGATCCAAAGCCCCAGCCGCCTGAACCCGCTGCACCATGCAGTGCGCGCGGTGGAGCGGCGCAACCTGGTGCTCGACCAGATGGCCGAAACCGGCGCGACCACTAAGGACCAAGCCGAACAGGCCAAGGCAGCGCCGCTGAAGCTCGCACCCATCAGCGTGCGGCAGGACCAAGCGCCCTACTTCGTGGACCTGGTGCGCGACCAGATCAACGCGCGGCTCAACGACCCGAACTGGAACGAGGAAGGCCTGCGCATTTACACCTCGCTCGACCCGCAGCTGCAGGCCGCCGCCGCGGCAGCGGTCGATACGGGGATGGCGCGCGTGGACGCGCTTGTTGAAAAGCGCCATGCCAAGTTGAAGTTGACCGACCCGGTGGTTTATCCCCAGGTCGCGCTGATTGCGCTTGACCCGCATACAGGGCAGGTTTTGGCGCTGGTCGGCGGGCGCAATTACGGCGAGTCGCAGTACGACCACGCCACCGCCCACAGGCCTACAGCCTCTACGTTTAAGCCGTTTGTGTATGCGGCGGCCTTCAACTCCGCGCTCGCCGGCACGCAGCTTACCAACCAGGACGGCACCGCCGCGATTTTCACCCCGACGATGCTGCTCCCAAGCCAGCAGCAGGATTTTGACTTCAACGGCGGTACTTACAGCCCGCGCAACTTCCACCGAGGTGATCTTCCGGACCAGATCACCGCTCAAACCGCGCTCAAGCTCTCCTTGAATCCCGCCACGGTCACGCTCGCCCAAATGGTGGGTTTCGGCAATGTGGCCGCGCTCGCGCGAGACGCGGGCATTGCAAGCGCCCGCGCTACCCCGTCTGTCGCGCTGGGCGCTTACGATGCCACCCCGCTTGAAATGGCCGGGGCTTATACGGCGTTCGCCAACTCCGGGGTCGCCATCAAGCCCTTGATGCTGGCCTCGGTCCGTACCGCAAATGGCGACCCGGTGCGCGATTTTGCTCCCCAAAGCCACCCCACGCTCGACCCGCGCGTCGCCTATCTGACCACCAGCATGATGGAATCGGTCTTGAACTCGGGAACCGGCTTTGTTGTTCGCTCCATGGGGTTCAACGCGCCGGCCGCGGGCAAGACCGGAACCGAGCACGATTCCTGGTTCATCGGCTACACCTCGAACCTGCTCTGTGTGGTTTGGATCGGCAACGACGACTATTCCGACATCAAGCTGACCGGCACCGTGGCCGCCGCGCCTATCTGGGCTGAGTTCATGAAGCGCGCCGTCGCGCTGCCGCAATACTCCGACGCGCGAGAGTTCTCGGTGCCTGACGGGGTGACCGTGGTCAAGCTCGACAAGGCCACCAATCTGCTCGCTGACGAGGCCTGCCCGGACGACTATCAGGCGGCATTCCTCGCGGGCACCGCGCCCGTCTCCACCTGCGACCAGCAGGGGCAGGACCAGCGCAACCTGTTCCAGAAAATCTTCGGCGTCGGCAAGAACAATCCGCAGGCGCAGCTCCAGCAGGCGCAGGTACCCGCGCCGCCGGCAGCGCCGCCGCAGCCGCTGCCGCTCCCGAATCAAGCCGGCAAGACGGCACCCGGCGCGCTGCCCGGCGTGGTGTCCGGCTCGGAGCAGACGCAAACCGCCCCACAGCCCGCGCAGGAGAAAAAGCCCGGATTCTTTGGACGACTGTTCGGAAAGCGATCAAAGCAGGAACCCGCGCCCCAGCCGTAAGCGCTTTTTGCTTGCTTCCGGCGGGGCGAGGGCCGCATCATTGGACATAATGCGGAGATAGTTCTTCAGGGGGGATGGTCGCCCCCGGAGAGGTTCGGCGCTACTTCCGCAGCGCGGTTAACAGCAAAAGAACCACCGCGATCACAAGTCGCCAATCAACAGTAACCGTGATCGCCAGCCGCAACCATGATCCTTCGCGGTTCGGGTCCATTCGGGGTTCCCGGCGAGCTTGCTCGCTGGGGTGACAAGATGCCGGTCCTCCTTTCCTCGGGCGGTTTGCTCGCCTTGCATCGACCAAAGGAAAGAAGGCTTGCCCAGACTACCCGTGATCGCTCGGGAGCGCACCGTACCGAAGTAACCCGGCCAGTCCTGCTAGCCTGACTATGTGAGTCCTGCCCGCGACCTGCTCGACGCCCCTCATGAAACGCCGGCCAGCCCCGCCGCCGAGCAGGACGTACGCACGCTCTACCGGGAAGGCCCGCTGCAACGCAAGCTCGCCGTCGCGCTCGTGATCTTTCATGCCCTTGCAGTCGCGGCTTTCTTCTTCGCGACCTGGTCCGGCCTTGCGCTTGCCGCTTTCACTTGGCTCCTCGCGCAGAACATCGGCATCGGCATTTCCTACCATCGGCAGCTCACGCACCGGGGCTTCGCTACCCCGCGTTGGCTGGAACACGCCATGGCGGTTTGCGCTACGCTGGCGCTCGAGGGCGGCCCGCTCTTCTGGGTCGCGGTGCACCGCATTCACCACCAGTGCTCCGACCGTCCCGGCGATCCGCACTCCCCGCGCGACGGCGCTTGGTGGGCGCACATGGGCTGGATGCTCCGAGGGCCGCTCCACAACCACGATCCTTTGCTCGCCCGCTACGTACCCGACCTCGCGCGCGACCCGTTCTACCGCCGCCTCAGCCGCTTTCACTACGTGCCGACGCTGATTCTGGGCTCGGCGCTGCTGGTCCTCGGTGCACGTCTGGGCGGCTTGCGTTTGGGAGTTTCCTGGGTGCTGTGGGCGGTCTTTTTACGCGTCGTACTTGGTCTGCATGTGACATGGCTAGTCAACTCGGCAACGCACCTGTGGGGCCGCCGCCGGTTCGCGACCCGCGACGATTCCCGCAATAACTGGTGGGTGGCACTGTTGTCAGGCGGCGAGGGCTGGCATAATAACCACCACGCGCATCCCGTTTCCGCCCGACATGGGATGGCCTGGTATGAGCTGGATGTGAACTACGGGCTGATCCGCTTGCTGGGCGCGCTCGGCCTGGCCAAGCGCATCCGCGTGCAAACGGCGGAGTCGTCTGCTGTGCTGCACGGGTGAAAGCTGCCTAAAAGTTTCTCCCGAGTTCAGCGAGGTGACTTGCTTCTACTCCGCCTCGCCGCTCAGGATAAGACTTTCTCAAGTGACTGCCCTTATGGGGTAAAGGGTATGTACAGACGCTTATACCTGGGTGTGGGCATCGGCCCAAGCCGCCCGTAGTTGTTCCGCTGCTTGGGTCGCGGGTACCCCTTTCATCGCTTGCCGGCGATTCATACTTCTGCCTGCGAAATAGATAATTGCACTGGTGGCGGCGAGCAGCGATCCAAGCGTTATAAGAATTTGCTTCATGCACATCTCCTTAGTTGCGAGCCCGGAGAAACCCTCCCAGGCAGTCGCAAGAGGAGAGATGCGCCGGCATGGGCCGACGCGAGCTTTTCCTTTTCACAACCATCTACAATAGCCTCCTACTCGCAGAAGGAGCACCTCGTGATCGCCCGTACCCTCCTCGCCGCCGCCTTGCTGTTTCCCTCGCCCTTCTACGCCCAGGAGGTTGAACCGGAGCAAATTACCCTCGACCTCAAGGCCGCTGGAACGCCATTTCCTCACTTTTGGGAACAGATGTTCGGCTCCGGCCGCGCCAACCTATCACTGCGCGCCGAGTACCGCGACGACCTCGCAAAGGTCCACGCCGCGACCGGTTTCGAGTACATACGCTTCCATGCCATCTTCCAGGATGAGAACGGGGTCTACGACGAGGACAAGGGCGGCAACCCGGTCTACAACTGGTCCTACGTCGACCAAATCTACGACGGGCTCCTTGCGAATCACGTTCGGCCGTTTGTTGAAATCTCATTCATGCCCAAGAAGCTGGCCTCGAACCCGAACGCGATTCACCCGTTTTGGTACAAGCAGAACGTTTCCCCGCCCAAGGACTATGGCCGGTGGGACGGTCTGATCACCGCGTTCGCGAGCCATCTAATCGAGCGCTACGGGGTTGACGAGGTCGCAGGCTGGTACTTCGAGGTGTGGAACGAGCCGAACATCGATTTCTGGGCGGGACGCCCGCAGCAGAGCACCTATTTTGAGCTGTACGATCACACCGCCCGCGCGCTGAAAGCGGTGAACGGGCGCATCCGCGTCGGCGGTCCCGCGACCGCGCAGGCAGCCTGGGTCGGCGATACCAATCGCCACGCCGCCGCCGAGCACGTCCCGCTCGACTTCGTGTCCACCCACGTGTACGGCAACGACGTGGTGAATGATGTTTTCCCAAAAGCACAGTTTCCGACGCAGCCGACCGTCGCGCCGCACCATATGGTTCCGGCAGCGGTCCAAAAGGTGCACGACGAAATCCTGCACTCCGCCATGCCGAGCATCCCGCTCATCTGGTCCGAGTTCAACGCGACCTATGCGAATGAGCAGCCCATCACCGACTCGACCTACATCGGTCCATGGATGGCTGACACGATTCGCCAGTGCGACGGCCTCGTGCAGGCGATGAGTTATTGGGACTTTTCCGATGTATTTGAGGAGCAGGGCGTGGTCAAAACACCCTTCTACGGCGGCTACGGTTTGATCGGCGAGCGGGAGATTCCCAAGCCCGCGTTTCTTGCTTTTTCGCTCCTGCACACCTTGGGCGACACGCGGCTGTCCACCCCCGCGAAGGACCTGCTGGTGACCCGCCGCGCGGATGGCACGCTTGTTCTCGCAGTATGGAGCTTGGTCGAGCCGCCGGGCGCGCGCGCCGCCGATAAGCAGATGACGATTACACTGCCCGACCTGCCCGCGTCCGCCCGGGCAACCGTCCGCCGAGTGGATGCCGAGCACGGGGACACGCTCGGAGCTTGGAAGCAGATGGGCTCGCCCGCCTACCCGACACTGGCGCAGATTGCGGAGCTCAAGCGCGTGGGCACACTGGGCGCGCCGGAACCACTGCCGATCCAGGGCGGCCGGATGACGCTCACGGTTCCATCGAGCGGGCTGGCGGTGGTGGAGGTGCGGCCGTGAGGTAAGTGCTTTTATTACATTAATTTCATGCTAAGAAGGTTAGAAGACGAACTCCTGAGAGAGTTTAAAGCTAAATAAATCACGTAAAAATTGCGTATCGAAATCGGTTCTCAGCCTGTGCAGGTGGAGTTTGGAAGCCGACGCCGAGCAGCCTGCATACCCCGACAATTTTCTAAAGCTGTTCGGGATGATACTCGCAATGCTTTACGCCATTGGTATTTTTGTTATCAATCTAGGTTTAGATTATTACGGGGCCGCGATGTTTTCCCTTACCCGCCCTGAATGCATCAGGGTCTGGCTCCGCTGGGTTCTTTTTACTACGTTTATAGCGACTCATGCGGTCCTATACGGCTTGATGCGACTGAAACTCGAGACGAAACATCTGCGCGTTGCCCTTTGTGAAATTTTACTTGTTTCAAGCTTCGGTTTATGAATCATGATGGGCTGGCGCAATCATGCCCCCACGGCACCGGTTCACACGCAATTATTCGGATCGCTTTTTCTCTGATACAAATGATCGCTTTCGCCTCCGCTTACTTGATATCAACGATCGCGGAGCCAAAAGCGCCTTTACAATTTAAGAGTTCGGTTATTCTTGGTCGCGCAGTGCTGGTTCTATATCTCGCCTTCGATGTCTACTCTATTTTTTTGTGGACTGTGCTTTATACGTGGCTGCTTTTCCATATGAGCAGCACATTTTTGGAGGCGGCTCCCATCCATCAGTTGAGATAACTTTCAGCTCATCTATTTTAATAGGCAGTCCGGCACTTCAGCAAATACTCGGGTCTGTGCAGGTGCACGATATGACTACTAAGGAACCGCTTCTATTAATCGCATCCGGTGATGATTTTGTTGTCTTGCTTGCGGAGAAATCTCAAGCTAAACCGCTTTTCGTAAATAAAAAGCTGATTGCATCCGTACATTACCGGTAGCGCAGTTTTAGACTATTCGGTGGAACGAGGTTGTCGAGGGCTGCGCAGGCTGACTCAGCGGCTGTTACATCACGTATATGCCTTATCACGCCATCATTCTCGGAGCGGGCGCGGCGGGGTTGTTCTGCGCGGGGCTGCTCTCGCAGCGCGGCCTGCGCGTACTCGTGCTTGACCACGCCCCCGCGCCGGGCCGCAAAATTCTGATCTCCGGCGGCGGTCGGGCCAACTTCACCAACCTCAACGCGGCCCCGGAACACTTCCTGTCGGAGAACCCGCACTTTGCAAAGTCCGCCCTCGCCGGGTACTCGCCCTACGAGTTCCTCGCGCTCGTTGAGCGGTACGGGCTTGCCTACCACGCCAAAACGCCGGGGCAGCTTTTTCTGGACGGGTCGGCCAGGCAGATGGTGGACCTCCTGCTGGCCGAGGCGGCGGGAACCGAGCTGAGGCTGAACACCCGCATCATCGGCGTCTCGCATGACGGCGACCACTTTACCCTGAGCCTTGACCCCGGCGAGCCGGTTGTTGCCAAGCATCTGGTTGTCGCGACCGGCGGACTGTCCATCCCCAAGCTGGGCGCGACCGGCATCGGCTACCGGGTCGCCGAGCAGTTCGGGCTCGCGGTCGTGCCCCCGCGCCCCGCGCTCGTACCGTTCACGCTGGACGCCTCGGGGTTTGAAGACCTCAGCGGCGTCGCGACCGAGGCGACGCTGTCCACGGGCAGGCAGAGCTTTCGAGATAAGCTCCTGTTCACGCACAAGGGGCTGTCCGGCCCCGCCGCGCTCCAGCTTTCCTCCTACTGGCGGCCGGGTGCGCCGGTTACGGTTGACTTTGCCCCGGGTACCGAGCTGCCGCCCCTCAGTTCACGCCGCGACGGAACGGCCCTGAGGGCCGCCTGGGCAGCTGCGCTTGGCCCCGCGCGGCTTGCCGAGCGCCTCCTGACGCTCGGCGAGCCCGCAAGGTGGAGCGACCGCGCCCTTGAGGATGCGGATGCGAGGCTCCACGCCTGGTCTTTCCAACCTTCCGGCACTGAGGGCTATCCAAAAGCCGAAGTCACCGCCGGCGGCGTGTCCACCGCCTGCCTCCACGCACGCACGCTCGAAGCCAAGGCGGTCGCCGGTTTGTACTTCATCGGTGAGGTGGTCGACGTGACCGGATGGCTGGGCGGGTTCAATTTTCAGTGGGCGTGGGCCGGCGCTTTTGCCGCCGCCGAGAGCATCGCCGCGCGCGGGTAAGCGATACCCTGGTGCCGTGATGACCGAAGACTCGCCCACCCCCGCCAGCCTGCTCGAAACCGCGAAAGCCGCCCAGCTACCCGCCCCTGACCTTTCCAGC
>CAXTUV010000054.1:0-774 GCA_964247445.1 uncultured Acidobacteriaceae bacterium
AGCCATCGCCAGCCTGCTTCAAGCACAAACGCGCCCAGTACATAGCTGTACAGGATTGAGTTCATCTGGAACTGCGGCGCGCCCGCACCGGTCGCGAGCGGAGTGGTGCACAGGTAGAACAAGGTGCAGATGTAGGTCAGCAGCGTGAGGCTTGGGGTCAGCGCCAGGAACGGGACCAGCCACGCTCCATACCACGGGTAACGCGGCGAAAACAGGAGATTGAGCGTGAGCGCGATCACCGCGCAGGGGACGACGAAGTTCGCTGGCGCGGGCAGATGAAAGGCGCGCGTCTGCCAAGCGGTCTGCCCATCGCGGCGCGGGTCGGCGCAGGTGCGCCAACACCACCACGCCAGCCCCGCGAGCACGAGCACGGCCGCTGCTTCATACATCGGAACCGTGACCCACCCGAAGCCGGGCACGGTATGAAGCAGGTTGAGCAGGAAATAGCGCTCGCCGGAGTTCATGCCCTCTTCCTTCGCATACCCGCCCAGAAAGCCGAACACCCGCCAGCCGACGCTTGAGTAAGCCGCATAGCCGCCCGCCGCCATCCCGGCGATGACGGCGGGCATCTTCCAGTCACCGCGCCGGTACAGGGCAGGGAAGAGCACCAGGGGGAAGAGCTTGATCATGGTCGCGCAGCCCAGAAACAGCCCGGTGAGCCCCGGCCGGCGGTCGTAGCGCGCCAGCAGCGCGAGCACGATAAAGGCCCGGGCCGCCGAATCCAGGTGGGCGGCTCCCCCGCACGCCCACGCCAGACACGGGCACAGGCAGTAA
>CAXTUV010000054.1:784-11130 GCA_964247445.1 uncultured Acidobacteriaceae bacterium
CGACCCACGCGCCGGAGCAGCTTCACCAAACCGAGCAGCGTCAAGCCCTCGAATAGAATCATTGCGAGCTTCATCCCGCCGACGGTCGGAGCGAGATAGGTGATCAGGTAAAAGAGGATTTGCGCGCCCGGCGGATAGATCGTCACCGCCCAGTCGCGACGATTGATGTGGCCGTATAAATCCTGGTTGGGTTCGCGCAGAAACTCAAGGGCGGGCGCGGCGGGCACCCAGCGATACGGCGAGATATGCGCGTGCTGCACCACGCCGTCCCAGGCGTAGCGGTAGACATCGGTTGAAAGGAACGGCTCGGAAAACAGGGTCGCGGCCCGGCACAGAATGCCTGCGGTCAGGGCGATCCACCAGGTCCAGCGATCTTTCGGCTGCGTCGCGATTACAAAGAATGCCGCCACGAACAGCCCGGCTTCCCAGCCCGCGACCGCTTGAAAGCCGAGAACCCGATCATCGGACTCGCGGATCAGCTGTCGAATGAAGCCGACCAGCGCCGCGGCGAGCACGCCGAGGAGCAGGTTGGTCCGAAACGGGCCTTTCTGGAAAAGCCTTCTCAAGCCCCAGTCCCCACGGAGGGGGCTTTCTCGCAAAGTGCGTACTGGTATCGCGCGTCGGCCCAGCGCTGCCGGCTGGACCACGGCTGCGCTTCAAGCAAGCCGTCCAGTTCTTCATGCGTCAACACGCGGTTGGATACATGGAGCGGCGAACCCGCGCACCTGGGGCTTGCCACGCGATCCAGCACGCGCATGCAGCCGAGCGGCACCTCGGTCCGCCAGCCTTTCAGGGGTTCGGCGATCATCAGGGCACCGCCCGGCTTCAGTGCTTTATACATGCTTTCGAGCGCCCCGGCGCGGTCGGGCAGGATGAGCAGCAGCCGGGAGGATAGAACAAAATCAGCCTGCTCCCAGTAGTCGCCGAGCCGCATGGCGTTGCCGATGATGAAGTCGCAGTTGGCGAGGTTGCGGTTGGCGGAACGCCGCCGCGCGCGTTCAAGCAAGGGCAGCGAGCGGTCAAGACCGAGGATGCGCCAATGGGGGAACATCTTCGCGAGTTCGGATGAGTAAAAGCCCGGACCGCAGCCCAGTTCCAGGAAAAGAGGCCGCGCGCCCGCGGAGCGTCGACATCGCATCAGTTCGGCGATGGCATCCGTATGGTCGGTAAAGAAGCGTTCCCGCCACAGCGCATACAGCCAGCCCCAGCGATGAAAAAAACCATCGCTGGGGTCCGCCGCGCTGCCCAGTCCCGCCAGATTCGTGCCCATGCTCTCCTGAATCCTGCTCTCAATCTGCTTAGATGCTCTTACAAATCCGCGTACCAGTCGTAGCCCAGCTTCGTCCAGTAATCGTCGGGCTTGGTGTTGGTATACGCGATCAGCCCGATGCGCTTGATCTGTTTATAACCGTATTTGGTCGGCATGTGGAGCCGCAGCGGCGCCCCATGCACGGGTGTAAGAGGAGCGCCCATCATTTCGGTTACAAGCAGGGCTTGCGGATGGCGCAGCGCTTGGAGCGTGTAGCCGGTGTAATAGTCGCCGTCGGGCGTTTCCATGTAAACGTAATTCGGGTCGCGGCCGTCGATCAGCGCGGGCGGGTACAGTTCCAGGAAATCCGCCATCCGCACCCCGGCCCATCGCACGATCTGGCTCCAGCCTTCGATGCACTTAAACTGCGTCACGAACTCGTGCCGGGGCAGCTTGAGGATGTCGTCCATGACGAGCAGCAGCCCGGGCGTGCCGGCGCGCAGAGTTGAGTCGCTTTCGCCCGACTCTTCCATGCCGCGCGGCATGCGTCCGAGGTGGTCATCGTCCTCGCCTTTCTCGTCATCCGCACCTTTTGCCTCGTCCGCCATGGCTTGGTGGAGCATGGGCATGGGAGCCATTTTGATCGAACTCGACTGGTTCGGCATCCCCCTGGTTTGGCCGCCCGGGCCGGGTGTTTCCGAAACTTCAGCCTGCTCCGGCTTGGGCGCGGTTTTGGTGTCGTGGTTGGACTCCGTGCCCATGGTCGAACCGTGATAGCGGTACTGCCAGGCAGTCACGTCGGCGACGTATTTCGGGCTCGCAGCCGCGCCACGCACGCCAACTACCTGAAGCCGCCAACTGCCCGGCACCAGCATCTTTTTCAAGCCGAAAATGCCGTTCACGCGCAGGTTTTCCGCCCGGCTGAGCGGGTAAGTCGGTGCCAGGGGTTTGCCGTCGAACAGCGCCCGAGTCAGTTTCGCATTGACGTCCAGAACGTCCCGGAGCGGCGAGGCGAGCATTTCCTTTTGCGGCCCGTGCTCGAGGTAAGCATAGAAGCCGTAGCCGGCAGCAACTGCCGCGCCTGCCGCCAGAAAGGATCGACGAGTATGCCGGCGTGAGGCGGCGAGTACGGCTGCATCCTCCTCTTCCGAGCCCGGCAGCCGCTTGGTCATGACATCGTCGGCATCCTCGGGGTCGCGCGGGTGCTCCTCCCCCGCGAGCACCGCGGCGGGCTCGCCTGCAGGGTGCGCGCTTTCCACGACAGGCTTGTCCGCTTGCTCAGCCGGCGCGGGTGCTTGTACCTCACTTGCCGCGGCTTTCGACTCCGTTGCCTTTGCTACCTCCGCGGGTGCCCCCGCCTGCGGCAAGGGCGTGTCCGCGACAAGGGGCTCAGCAGCCGCCCACGGCTCTACGTCCAAGGCTTCCATCGGCTCAGGGAGGTGTTCCGGCGTATCGGGAACCGCGGCTGCCGTCGCTTCCCAGTGCGCCTTCGGGTGCATGTGCCTTTCGACCGGTACGCTCACTTCCAACTCCTGCGCTCGGCTTCAAGCGACGGCGCTTCCGCCCGCTGCACCTCGTAGCCGCTGACCATGGACCGGAAGTTGTTCCAGCCGGCGAGGATGACCTGCCCCACATGGATCGCGAAAAAGCCCAGAAAGCTCATGGTGAGCCAGAAGTGGAGCCACCGCGCCATCTCGTAGCCGCCCATGGCCGAGGTCAGGTAGTGCAACTCAGTCGGCTTCCAAAGGGCGGCACCGGTCAGCAGCATGCCCGCGCCCATCAGGATGACCGACGAGTACGCGATCCGCTGCCCTCCGTTGTACTTGGTTTGCGGCGGCAGGCCTTTGCGCAAGTGGAGGTCCACAAGCGTGACCTGGATCGCATCCTGTAGGCTGCGGCGCTCCGGCACCATAAACCGCCACTCGCCGGACAGCCAAAGATAAAGCACGTAGAGCAGTCCGTTGAGCCCGAACACCCACATGAAGAAGAAGTGATAGCCCAGGCCGGTCGTGACATGGTACGGAACGTTTAACAAGTTATAAAACCAGTCGGGAAAGAAACGGACCAGCGTGAAGTGGCCGATGCCGATACGGTATACCCGATGGGCGTACCGATAGGCGTTGTCTGAGTCGTTCCAGTAGATAAGCAAGCCGCTCCAAATCATCAGGAACAGCACGGGAAAGTTGACCCAATGCATCCAGCGAATCGCGAGCAGGTGCTTGCGTTCCAGGCGGATGCTCGCTCCGGGCGGCGGCGGCGCAGGAGGCGTGGCGGCGAGGGAAGCAGCCGCGCGTTCTTGCACGGCTTCGCCCGCGGCTGCCGCGTGTTCAACAATAGGACTCTGGGCCATAAGCATTTATCCGTTGGACTGGAGCCTTCAAACCGAGGTTACAGTACGGTACGCCCGGAGAAAGTGGGAAATCAATAACTGTTCCTACTTCTACACGGCTGCCGCGAGACGCTCGTCGAAGAACCGCTCGACCGCATGCATCACCGCCGGCCCGGTCTTCGCCTCGTAGATCGCCTTCCGCAGCGCCGCCCCGCCCGGTACGCCGTGCGTGAACCAGGAGGCGAACTGCTTCATCTTGCCCTGCGCTTCCCGCTGCTCCTCACCGCCTTCTTCTCCAAGCAGCATCCCGAAGTAGCTGCGGATCAGACGGTAGCGGTCCTCTTCCGTCGGCTCGTCGTAGCGGCCGGTCGCGGTGTATTGGGCGATTTGACGAAAAATCCAGGGGTTCGCAGGGGCCGCGCGGCCGATCATCACCGCATCGCAGCCTGTCTCGGCCACCATGGCGCAGGCATCCTCCGGCGTGCGGATGTCGCCATTGCCAATCACCGGGATGCGCACCGCCTCCTTGACCGCGCGTATCCACGGCCATTCAGCTTGCCCGGAGTAGCCGGCCTCGCGCGTGCGGGCGTGAAGCGCCACAGCCTGGAGGCCGCAGCTCTCGGCCAGCTTCGCGAGCTCCACGCAAATGATGTGCTGGTGGCTCCAACCCATGCGGAACTTGACGGTGAAAGGAATCGTGACGGCCCGGCGCACCTCCTCGAAGATGCGTCCGATCAAAGGCAGATCGCGCAAAAGCCCCGAGCCGCCGTTGCAGGCCACCACGCGCTTGGCCGGGCAGCCCAGGTTCAGGTCGACGGTATCGAAGCCGGTGTCCTCGACGATGCGCGCGGCCTCGGCGAGCGTTTCCGGATTGGACCCGAAGATCTGCGCCGCGATCGGATGCTCGTCGTCATAGAAGGTTAGGTAGCGCTTCCGCTTGGACTCGCGCATGCGCGTCAGCCCGTCGGCGGAGGTGAATTCGGTCATCAGAAGGCCGCAGCCGGACTGTCGGTTGGTCACCGACGCTTCCACGTCGCCCGACGAGCCCGGAGTGAACAGGCTGCTGTTGCGGATAAATCGCCGGAATACCGTGTCCGTGACCCCAGCCATGGGCGCGAGCACGGTTGCCGGCGCGACGGTGACCCCGCCGATTGCAAACGCGGGCGGTACGCGCGCCGCGGCGGGCATGGTCCATTCTTTCGGGTTGTCCCAGCTTTTCCGCACTTCGCCTCTCCCTACGCAGAAAAGCCCCTCGCGCGAGGGGCTTTTTCCCAATGCGAATGCTACTTAGCCGCGGGCGTTTCCTTCTGTGCGAACTTGCGGCGGAACCGCTCGATGCGGCCGGCGGTATCGACCATCTTCTGCTTGCCCGTGAAGAACGGGTGACATGCCGAGCAGATCTCGACGAGGATGGCGCGCGTGTGCGTGGCGCTCGTTTGGCACGTCGTGCCGCTCGCGAACTGCACGGTAATCTCGTTGTAGTGCGGATGAATCCCCTGCTTCGCCATGGCGCTTAAGACCTTTCCTGCAATCCCATAAGAGTAGCGCAGCCAACCCCGGACGGCAAACGGGAACCACGCGGATTGCTTTTACATTTAGATAGGCTGGTGCTGGAAACGATGCATGCTCCCGGGCCGGGCTTCGGCACGTCGAGTATGTCTTCTCCTGGGACGGGTATCTTCTCCCTTTCGCGCCGGAGGATGTTGCGATAGTATTCGGTGAGCAGAGATCGACCCCGCTACGAGCCGGTCCCTGGTAAAGCTTGACCCGCCTAGCTGAAGAGCTGGGTGAGAAGAGCGGCGATCCAGCGCAGACGCGGCTGGAACACAAGGTCGACCTGAATGCGGATGCGCATGCAGTCTTCCTCCTCGTTGTTGAAGTGAGGCCCCGGCTCGTACCCGGGGCCTGTTGCTTTTCAGGGCAACATCGAGCCCCAGTCCGCGAATCCCCGTAGGCAAGCACTTGTGCGGCAACAGCGAGCGCCCTCGCGACTGTATCAGCGCAGGTGCGAGTCACCATCCGGAAAACCACGGTCTGCCCGCACCGAGGTAACCGGCCCGGCGCGCGATACTAAGAGGGTGACCACCGCCCCTATCTGCCCGCTGTGCGACGGCATGGGCATGCGCATCGCGCCCGGCACCCGGTCGGCTGAGCCATGCGAATGCCAGCACGAGCGCCGGCTGTTTTCCATGCTGAAGCGCGCGCAGATTCCCTTGCGCTACGCGGGTTGCACGCTTGAAAATTACCAAGCGCCGCCCGAACTGTTCCTCGCCCTCAATGCCGCACGTCGCTTCATTGAAATTTACCCCGGCGAGCGCGACGGCACAGGTCTCTTATTTACCGGTTCCGTGGGCGTTGGGAAGACGCATCTCGCAACCGCGATCGCGCAAAAGCTGATCCTGGAAAAAGGCGTTCCAGCGCTTTTCGTGGATTATCGCGAACTGCTCAAAGCGATTACCCACTCCTACAACGCGCACGTGCACACCACCGAACTGGAGGTGCTTGCGCCTGTGTTCGAGGCGGAGGTACTGCTGCTCGATGAGTTGGGCGCGGCTAAGCCGACCGAATGGGTGTGGGAAACTGTCGCCCATATCCTGAACGCCCGCTACAACAACAAACGCACCACCATCATCACGACCAACTACGCCAACCTGCCTCCCGGGGCGGGGTTCAGCGAAGCCAAGCAGGCGGTGCGGGAGGAAACTCTCGGCGATCGCATCGGAGAGCGCATGCGATCGCGCCTCCAAGAAATGTGTGTCCCGGTGGAGATGCGCGGTCCGGATTACCGCCAAGGACCGAAGCGCGCGCGGTTTTCCTGACCCGGCGCGCGATAGCATAAGGGCATGGCGGACGAGGAACATCGGCCCACACCGGGCCTGTACACCGGCGGCGGCGCGCTGACCCGGCCTGAGCCGCGCAACTGGAAGCCGTTTGCCTATGCCGGAGCCGCGGTTCTGCTTCTGCTGGCTGTTCTGATTTTCCTGGGGCAGCGGCAGCAAGCGGCTGCGAACCCAGGCGGTGCAGGCCTAGCCGCGCCCGCGCCCTATGCCGCCTCGCTCCCGCTGTCGCAGATACAGATGAGCGACTCAACAAACCTTTCCGGCGGCAAGGAGACCTATCTCGACGGCATCGTCACCAATACCGGCAAGCACACCGTCTATGCGGTCACTGTCCAGGTCGCGTTTAAGGATTTCACCGGGCTGCTTGCCGCTAAGGAAACACTGCCCTTGAACCTGATCCACTTCCGTGAGCCGTATGTGGATACAGAGCCGGTCCGCTCGGCACCCATCCACCCCGGCGACGCCCGCGAGTTCCGGCTGATCTTCGACGCGGTTCCGCAAACCTGGGACGGGGCGTACCCCGAGGTCCGGATCATCGCCGCCGACGTGCGGTAACACTTCTATCCCAAAGTTATGCATGTAAGGTAAGACTTACTTGCGGGCCCTCGAAAGCGGGTGGCTCGAAACACAGCAAAACCGGGCTTTTCCGCAGAAAAGTGAAGCAGGAGGCAGTTTGGCCCCCCACATGCAACATCTCACTTTGTACGCAGAACAGTCGCGTTTCCCAAGGAAGCGAGAAGACAGAATGAAAAGCACAAGTTCAGCAGGGGCAAGCGCAGCTTTGCTGCTTGCCGCGTCGATGGCACTGCCGGCCGTCGCGCAAGCGCAGGATGCGACGCAAACCCAGCAAAGCCCGCAGGCCACAGCGGCAGCCCAAAGCGCGGCCGCGCAAAACGCAAATCCGGCCGACAACGGCACATATGCCACGGGCAAGCCGCTCGCACCGCCGTCCAAGGAAGGCTTTTGGGGCCACCTGAACCCATTCGCCCGCAAGAAGTGGGTCAACCGGCAGCTTGATCCCGTCAAAGGCCGCTTAAATGAGCTGGACCAACTGCAGGCAAAGAACTCGAACGATATCAAGGCGCTGGACGAGAAAACCGGGGCGGGCATTACGCAGGCGCAAGCCGCCGCTGAAAAGGCGAATCAGCTCGCCGGAACCGCCAACACCACCGCCGGCCAGGCACAGCAACTGGCATCCACCGCGAACACGCAAAACGGCAGGATTCAATCTACGGTGCAAGGGCTGGACCAGTACTCCAAGGTTTCCGACACGGAGCTGGTTTTCCGTCCCGGGCAGACCGCTCTGAACGCCAAGGCGAAGGAAGCCCTGGACCAGGTCGCGACCCAGTTGCAAAGTCAAAAGGGCTACCTGGTGGAGGTTTCCGGCTTTTCCCGCAGCAAAGGGCAGATCGGCATCCAGAACTCGCAGCGCATGTCGGACGCGGTCGTCCGCTATCTCGTCACCGAACACCAAATCCCGGTGTACCGCATCCGGGAGATCGCGCTCGGCAATGCTCCGGCACCGGACGGCACCGCCGCCCCGGCCGGCAATGCCGTGCGCGTGAGCGTGGTGCAGAACAGTTTAGCGGGCTCGGGCAGCTCGACCGGCGGGGCAACGACCCCTTCCGGCGGCGGCTCGACCTCATCGGCTCCCACAGGCGGGCCGACGCAGTAAACCCGCGCCCCAGCTCTCGGCTAACGAGAGAACCAAGGCAGATTGGCCCCTTCCACAAGAAGGGGCCGCTTTTTCTGTTTCAGAGAAGGCTATTTTAGGTGCGCGACAGCTATAAAGAATCCATCCGCGCCAACGAGGAAGAGCCCAATCAGAATTTCGGCAGGCTTCAGCTTGATTTTTTCGGGCCATTTCCTCCGTCTCTGAACTCGAAAGCCGATGTACATCGTAAAAACGCCTACGGCCAACGTTACCCAGAACTCAATGGCACGACCGTTCACAATTAGTTCTTGCATATCGCCTCTCAGCAGCCCCCAATGCGGTCTGCTACTCCCCAAATTGTTACTGCTCCGCCTCCGAAATCGAGAGCGCACCCCTTACAGCGCCTGCAAGGGCCCCTACACCGCTGGCGATGCCGATCACCAGAAAGGCAAGCCCCGCTACATCCCTAATTACGGATGCCGTGCTGCAGTACTTACCTCCGGTTGGCGGGGCTTCGTGAACGTTGAAATCCGGTGAAATACCCGAAAAGTTTTGATCGGCCATCCTGATTTCGTCGGGTGAAGAGAACGGTCTCAAAAGCGGGCGGGACGAGGTTGCAGTTTGAGCTGGGAAGAAATTGCTCTTCATACGTATCAGGTCCGCTCCTGCTTCCGTGAAAAGGGAAGTGATCGCCTTTTGCTGTAGATGCTGTAGTCCCGAAGCTATACCGCTACTGGTAGGGGGTATGACGGAAAGAAGCCAGTCAAGGTCCGCTTGCTGAAAGGCAGGCTAGAACGCACGGATATTTGTCAGTAATTGCGCCTTATTTAGTGAGCCGGCATTGAGTTGAGAGGAGTTTACCTGAGCCCTGGCGGAATCAAATACTGAAGCGCCCCCACCCGATTGAAGATTGTTCTTTAAATTTCCATAAACCGTTATTAGGTTCGAATAGTCTTGCGCAGACGATACATTGGCGTATGAGTTGCCTACGGTGGAAGCGTGAGAACTGCTTCCTGCGCTTACAAGTGATGGGTCTGGGAATGCACCTGACTGCGCCATGGCGATGCGGGCGGAAAGAGGAAGGGCAAATGCGGAACCCATGGTAAGTCCGGCGGATTGCATAAGGAAGGACCGACGCTTCATGTGTTACCTCCTGAGCAGAATACGTCTCCGCTCATGCGCGGAATTATGATCCCCCCCGCTCTTTGTGCAACCAAAGAATTTCTGCAGTTTGTTCCAAACACGTGCTTTGAACTGCATGAGCAGCCTGAAACGTCTATGAGCTTTCGCGATGTGGTGCGAGTTCATGTAGAGCCAGCAAGTTTTCCAAGAGCGGCCGCAGCAGGTCCAAGCGCAGCGCATTTGCTCCGTCCGACTTCGCCTCCGCCGGGTTGTCGTGCACCTCCAGGAAAACTCCATCCACCCCAGCTGCCACGGCTGCCCTTGCCAACAGCGGAATGAACTCAGGCTGCCCTCCGGAAACGCCGTTCATGGCGGAGGGCATCTGCACCGAGTGCGTCCCGTCGAAGACGACCGGCGCAAGCCCGCGCATGATGGCGAGCGAGCGCATGTCGACCACCAGGTTGCCGTAGCCGAAGGTGGTCCCGCGCTCGGTCAGGAACACGCGCTCGTTGCCGGTCGAGCGGACTTTCTCGACCGCATGCGCCATGTCGCCGGGCGCGACAAACTGGCCCTTCTTCACGTTCACAGCCCGCCCGGTGCGCCCGGCGGCGACCAGCAGGTCGGTCTGCCGGCACAGGAATGCCGGAATTTGCAGCACGTCGACGGCCTCGGCGGCGACCTCGCAATGCGCGGGCTCGTGTACATCGGTCAGCACGGGCAGCCCGGTGGTTTCGGCGATGACGCGCAGGATGCGCGCGCCCTCCCGCAAACCCGGGCCACGAAAGCTCGCAACCGAGGTGCGGTTGGCTTTGTCGTAGGAAGCCTTAAAGATGTAAGGGATTTTCAGGTCCGAAGCGATGCGGCCGATGGCCTCCGCCATCCCGCGCGCGTGCGCTTCGGATTCGATCACGCACGGCCCAGCAATCAGAAAAAGCTGCCCCGCCCCGACCGCGACATTGCCGACTTCGAAGTCTTGGATCACAAGCCAATTGGAGCACAAAGCCAACACCGGGCGGCTCCCGCGCCTCCTACCGAAGGAAGGAGACACACATGCCAGGACCAACGACGCCCCACACGGAAACGGGCCAGAATCAGGGTTTCGAGGCGAGCGATTTTGAAGGCCGCGCCTCGATGAATACGCCCGCGCGGGGC
>CAXTUV010000055.1:0-11030 GCA_964247445.1 uncultured Acidobacteriaceae bacterium
GAACCCGGAGTTCGCGCTCGCGGCCGTGCCGCGCCGTGCCGACCCGCGCGACGCGTTCTGCTCGCGTTCGTACGAGAGCTTCGCGGCGCTGCCGCCGGGAGCGCGGGTGGGTACCAGCAGCCTGCGCCGGCAGTCGCAGCTGCGCGCGCACCGGCGCGATTTGGAGTACATCGAGTTTCGCGGCAATGTGGACACGCGCCTGCGCAAGATGGAGGCGGGCGAGGCGGAAGCCTGCGTGCTGGCTTGCGCGGGGCTGGATCGCCTGGAACGGCTCGGAGGATTGCGCGAGCGCTTGCCGGTTTCCATCGTCTGCCCGGCCGCCGGGCAGGGCGCGCTCGCGATTGAAACGCGCGCCGGCGATACGGACGTGCTGGAAACACTGGCCGGCATGGACGACCCCGACACACGCTTTGCCGTGACCGCGGAGCGCAGTGCCCTAGGCGCGCTCGGCGGCGGCTGCCAGGTGCCGATCGGCATCTTCTGCGAGCGACATACCGACCACTGGCGAATCGCGGGTGTAGTCGCGCTGCCGGACGGCAGCGCCGCCATGCGGGTGGAGATGGAGCACCGGACGGAAGACGAACCGCGGCTGCTGGGGCTGCACCTGGCCGGGCACCTGCTGGAGCGCGGCGCGGGCACGCTGCTGGCGGGGTGAACGCACTCGATCGTTCCATCTTCACAAAATCAAAACAGCAGCGATTTTTTGATTTTTAGTTCCTGCCCGATATCCCCCTTTAGGTGTAAGTTGCGCGCAAGGAGGAGTTATGTCACTTCATCTTCAACTCAGAAACGCAATTCGCGTCAGCATGGTAGTTGCTGTTTGCGCATTGCCTGCATTAGAAGTGCGTGCAGACGGTTATTGCGGCAACCTATCAGGTTGCCGCAATCCAGGATTATGATCCCGACTGTTCCCTCGACATAACGTGCAGCAACGGACAGGAGGGTTCAGCGAACTTGATCGGCTACAACTGCGGCGGAAATACGTATTCTTGCTACTCCTGCTGCTATAGCATCTGAGCGCTTCGAACCGGACTAAGGAGACTGGTTATAAAAACACGCAGATTACTGAAACCGGCAATCTCGTTCGCGACCTTGCTGGTCGCGCCGTGCCTTGCATACGCTGCGGACAGCTGTACACCATACAGCGCACAGAGCGAGAAGACGTACATCAGTGTGAGCCCTTCCGGCGAAAGGTCCGTGAAGACCATCAAAGGAACAGAAGCTCGCCGCTCTGACGGTACGCTCGTCATCCGAACCCTCGACCCGCAGACCGGTGTGCTGCAACGGGAGAGTTTGTTCAAACCGGGTGAGGGAACAAACTACATCATTGATTTGCCCTCGAAAAAGGCGGTGGGTACGCCAATGAAGATTGGTTGCCCTGCGAACACGGACAAGGCCAGCGATCACAAGACTATCGATGGTCTCAGCGCTACTGCCTACAACATGTATAACTCTCAAACCAAACTGCCGGGCGGCAAGGTTTGGGTGATCGACGGCACGAACATCACGGCTGAGATAGAGGTAAATCTTCCTAACGGGGGGTCTTACACCAAAAAGCTTCATAACCTACATGCTGGCCAGGAGCCGCCGGCCGGCATGTTTGCAATTCCAGTTGGGGTGGAAATACCGGGAACTTTTCATCCGGAATAGAGTAGAACTTGGCTAGGGCGGTTCGAGGCATTCTCTATACTTGAACCGCCGCATTTAGTCAGTTGTCCATGGCTGTGTAGACCTGCGCCCACGAGATGAGAGTTTAGAGGTTGGCGGAGCACATGGCTTAGATAGCCTTATAGTTTGTAAATGCAGCCTTTTACTGGCCGCCGCTTCATTGTGACCCGCACACGCGAGCAAGCGAGCAGCCTTGCCGAAGGCCTGCGCGCGTTAGGTGCCGAAGCGTTGGAGATACCGCTGATCCACATCGAGCCACCGACCTCGTATGCCGCGCTGGACGCGGCTTTGGACCGGCTTGCTGAGTTTGATGCGCTGATCGTCACGAGTGGGAACACGGTGAAAATTCTGGCGGAACGCAAGCCGCCTCCCTGGCCCGCGCAGCCCTTTACGGTCGCGGTCGGCCCGGCTACGGCTGCCGCCTTACGAGTCTGCGGGTTGCGCGTGGACCTCCAGCCCGAGCCTTCGATCGCGGAGTCCGTCCTACGCGAGCTTGTGCCCACGGCGAGGGGCAAGCGGTTGCTTCTGCCGCAAGCGTCAGCGGCGCGCGACGTCATCGTGGAGGGGCTGCGCGCGGCCGGGGCGCTGGTCGAGAGGATCGAGGCGTACCGGACCGTACCTGAAGAAAGCTCGCGAGCCCTTCTGGAGGCTGCGTTTGCGCAGGGCGTGGACGCGGTGACCTTTACCAGTTCCTCCACGGTTGAGAGCCTGTTTGCGCTGCTCGGGGAAGAGTGTGCCCGGCTTTCATTGGCGCGGACACAGTCCTGCTCCATCGGCCCGGTCACCAGTGCATCGCTCCGCGCGCGCGGCGTGGAACCCGCAGCCGAAGCCCGGAGTTACGACATCGACGGGCTGCTCCAATCCATTGCCGAGCTATTCCGAACCGGCGCGGGAAGTTCTTAAGTTGTCCTGAGAGCCTTTGCTATAAAGCGATATGCACTTCCAAGGCAAGCTCAACGAGGCCGAGGTGAAAGAAGCGTTGCGGCTCACGCGGCCGAAAGGCTACCGGTGGCGCGCGGTGCTCAACAACGTCCGGCTCGTGATCTATGCGGCCATTGCGGTGGCGGTGCTTTGGGCTTCGCTTGTGCAGCATGCTCGCATTCCGCCGCAGGTGCTTTGGACCCGCGTTGCCATCCTGCTTCTGCTTGTCGGGTTTTCCTTGTACCGCGCCCGCAAGGGAAGTCGCGACGCGGTGGCCGCGCTCGACATGTCGCTGCCGGACACCCTCACGCTTTCAAGCGAGGGCGTCCGGCACCAGGGGCCGAACGGAGCGGAAGGCTTCCAACCCTGGAGTGCGTACACGGGTTTTCGCGAAGGAGACAGCGTTGTGCTGCTCCGTCGCCGTGAAAAAGGCCTGTTCAGCGTACTGCCAACTTCCGCCCTGAGCTCGGCCGAGCGGGAAGCCCTGCGCTCCCTGCTCAGAAGTTCACTGCCGGTCAATGAGGAAACAGGCGGCCGCATCGGGATCAGGCGATTATAACGACCACCTTGCCGCCCGCGCCGCCTTTTTCCGCCATCCGTGTCGCTTCCTGAATCTGCTCCAGCGGGAAGGTCTTCACGACGGGGATTTGCAGTTTCCCGTTCGCGACGTCAAGCGCCAATTGAGCCAAACGCGAGGCATCCGGCACGGCGGAGTAGAAGGAAGACGTGATACCGCGCTCAGTCGGACCGCTCGGCGGCCCGGCAACGGATACAAAGCGGCCGTTGTCGCGGATCGCTTTAGTCGCTTGCTCCGCAGTGACTCCGCCCACGCAGTCCGCGACTGCATCGAGGTCGTGAATGTGCTGCATCTCCGCCGGCACATCGAGCGCGACGACTAGGTCGGCACCGAGCTTGAGCCCTTCTTCTTTTTGCGAACCTTTCACGCCGGCGATGACCTTCGCGCCCTTGGTCTTGGCCACGTACACCGCCGTGCGCCCCACGGCCCCGGCGGCTCCGGTCACAAGCACCGTTTCGCCTCCTTCAATCTTGAGTCCGCGCTCGATCAGTTGCGCGCCGGTGGTCAGCACGAGCGGCAGGGCGGCAGCTTGCTCCCAGCTCAATGCGTCAGGAATGGGCGCGAGGACGTCGGCTTTCGCCGTCGTGTACTCGGCGTAAGTGCCGCCTCCCTTCGCGATCACGCGGTCGCCCGGCTTCCACTCGTCCACGCCTTGGCCTACCTGGTCCACCTCGCCGCACAGGTCCACGCCCAGGATTTCCGGCAAATCCAGTGGAAATTCATCCTTCAGCACGCCCGCGCGCAGCTTCCAGTCGATCGGGTTGATGCTGGTCGCGCGCAAGCGCACGCGCACCTCGTTCTCGCCCACCTCGGGCAGGTCTTCATCGCTTTCGAGCGATAGCTGGCTTGCGTCGCCATAGTTGCGTAGGATGACGGCTTTCATGCGTCGTTTCGACTCCTTTCCAGCTTTGGATGCAGGGCCGGAGCCTGCTATGCTCGGTAGGGTCGGAGTACTTCTCGCGGCCATAAGATCCTGTGTGGAGGGTAGCGATGGAAGCGACGCTGGCGCTTGAGGATGGGCGCGTCTTTCGCGGCGAGGGTTGGGGTGCCGCAGGGGAGTGCGCGGGCGAGGTGGTCTTCAACACGTCGCTGACCGGCTACCAGGAAATCTTCACCGACCCTTCGTATGCGGGGCAGATCGTTGTCCTGACCAATCCTCAGATCGGCAACTACGGCACCAATGCAAGCGATGCGGAAGCGGCCCGGCCTTACATTGAGGGCTTGGTAGTGCGGGAGTTTTCGCCCGTCAGCTCCAACTGGCGCTCGGAGCAGGCAGCGGACGAATATCTGGAGCGGTTCCACGTCCCGGTCATCTCGGAAATTGACACGCGCGCCCTGGTGCGGCACCTGCGGGCGAACGGGGTGATGCGCGGGGTCATTTCAACCATTGAGCACAACCCGGATGTGCTGGTCGCCAAAGCGCGGGCATTGCGGAGGATGGACGGGACCGACTTGGCGAGCGTGGTTTCCACCCCGAAAGCATACGAATGGAAGCAGCGCGGCAACCCGCTGGAGCCCGGCGTGGCCGCCCCGGAGTGCGACCTCCATGTGGTTGCCTACGATTACGGCATCAAGCAAAACATCCTGGAGCTGCTTGGCGGTGAAGGCTGCCGGGTGACGGTAGTTCCGGCGCGGACCACTGCCTCGGAAGTCTTGGAGCTGAAGCCCGACGGGGTCTTTCTGTCCAATGGTCCCGGCGACCCCGAGCCGCTGACCTATGCGACCGAAGCTATTCGCGGGCTGATGGGGCGCACGCCTGTGTTCGGCATCTGCCTGGGCCACCAACTTGTCGGCCAAGCGCTCGGCGGGCGCACCTACAAGCTCAAGTTCGGCCATCATGGCGGCAACCATCCGGTGAAGCAGCTGACGACCGGACGGGTCGAGATCACGAGCCAAAACCACAACTACGCGGTCGACCCCGACTCGCTCGACGCCAATGAGGTCGACCTGACCCACATCAACTTGAACGACCAAACGCTTGAAGGCCTGCGCCACCGCACCATGCCGCTTTTGAGCGTGCAATACCACCCCGAAGCCAGCCCCGGCCCGCACGACTCGCACTACCTGTTTGGGGAGTTCCGGAAGATGATGGACGGGTGGAAGGGGAAGTAGGAGAAGAGCTATGCAGATACAAATTCCGGACGGATTGGGCGTGTGGCTTCAGGAGACGGCTGCCAAGCTCGGCAAAACGCCCGAGCAGCTTGCGAGTGAAGCCTTGCAGCGGGAGCTTGAGGACCGTGAGGACTATGAAGAAGCTGTTGAAATTTCACGACGCATTGCAAGCGGAGAAGAAAAAACCTACACGCTGAAAGAAGTGAGGCGCGAACTTGGCTTGGACGACTAAGGTGTCCGACAACGCCAAGAAGCAGCTCGGCAAACTTGATCGGCAGATTGCGGACAGGATTACCCGCTACCTGGATGAGCATGTGTTGACCTTGCCGGACCCGCGTATGAGCGGGGAAGCTCTGACCGGTGATTTTCAAGGTTACTGGAAGTACAGAGTTGGCAGTTATCGGATTGTCTGCGCCCTACAAAACGATGAACTCGTCGTTCTTATGGTCCGGATTGGCCATCGCAAAGAGGTCTACCACTAAGAATGCCCCGCAGAAACGACATCGCGAAAATCCTTGTGATCGGCTCCGGGCCGATCGTTATCGGGCAGTCGGCCGAGTTTGACTATTCCGGCACCCAGGCCTGCAAAGCCCTGCGGACCGAGGGCTACGAGGTGGTGCTGGTGAACTCCAACCCGGCCACCATCATGACCGATCCCGATCTTGCCGACCGTACCTATATCGAACCGCTGACCCCCGCCTACGTCGAGGAAATCCTGCGCATCGAAGCCGAGATGCTGCGCGGGACGCCCGGCGTGTTCGCGGTCCTGCCGACCGTCGGCGGCCAAACCGCGCTCAATCTCGCGGTCGACCTGGCCGACTCGGGCGTGCTCGAGAAGTACGGCATCGAGCTGATCGGCGCGAAGCTTGAAGCGATCAAAAAGGCCGAGGACCGTCTGCTGTTTAAGGACGCCATGGCCCGCATCGGGCTCGACGTCCCAAAATCCGCCCTGGTCGACAACCTGCGCGATGGGCTTGAGTTCGCGACCAAGCTGGGCTTTCCAGTCATCATCCGGCCCTCGTTCACGCTCGGCGGCTCGGGCGGAGGTATCGCCTACAACCGCGAGGAGCTGATGGAGATTCTCGCGCGTGGACTCGACCTGTCTCCCGTCCACGAGTGCCTGCTGGAAGAATCCGTCCTCGGCTGGAAAGAGTACGAGCTCGAGGTCGTCCGCGACCTCGCCGACAACGTCATCATCATCTGCTCGATCGAAAACATGGATCCCATGGGCGTCCACACGGGCGATTCGATCACGGTCGCCCCCGCGCAGACCCTCACCGACCGCGAGTACCAGGCGATGCGCTCGGCGGCCATCGCGGTGATCCGCGAAATCGGCGTCGAAACCGGCGGATCGAATGTGCAGTTCGCCGTCAACCCGGCGAACGGCCGCATGACGGTCATCGAGATGAACCCGCGCGTGTCGCGCTCTTCCGCGCTCGCGTCCAAGGCCACCGGCTTCCCCATCGCGAAGATCGCGGCCAAGCTCGCCGTCGGCTACACGCTCGATGAAATCCCGAACGACATCACGCGCATGACCCCAGCGTGTTTTGAGCCTTCCATCGACTATGTTGTCGTCAAAATCCCGAAGTGGCAGTTCGAGAAGTTCCCCGAAGCCGACCAAACCCTGAGCCCGCAGATGAAATCGGTCGGCGAGGTGATGGCCATGGGCCGGACCTTCAAGGAAGCCTTGATGAAGGCCGTGCGGGCGCTTGAAACCGGCCGCCGTGTCGGCTCGGAGGAGCTTGACCCCAAGCAGCTGACCTACCGGCTCGTGACCCCGCAGCCGGAGCGGCTGAGCTACATCCGGTTCGCCTTCCGGCGCGGCATGAGTGTGCGCGAGGTGGCGCGGCTCACGCAGATGGACCCGTGGTTCCTTCACCAGATCAAGGAGATCACCGACACGCTCACGGCGGCGACCTCGCGGACGCTGCGCAAGGCCAAGCGCATGGGCTTGTCGGACGAGCGCCTGGCCGAGGCGCTGGGCGGAACGGCGGCAAGCGTGCGCGCGACCCGCGAGGCGGCCGGCATCCGGCCTGTGTACAAGCTGGTCGACACCTGCGCGGCGGAGTTTGAGTCTGCGACGCCCTACCTGTACTCGAGCTACGACGAGGAGGACGAAGCGCCTGCAACGACCAAGCGCAAAGCCATCATCTTGGGCTCGGGCCCCAACCGCATTGGGCAGGGCATTGAGTTCGACTACTGCTGCTGCCATGCCGCATTCGCCCTGCGTGAGGACGGCTGGGAAACGGTGATGGTGAACTGCAACCCCGAAACTGTCTCGACCGACTACGACACCAGTGACCGTTTGTACTTCGAGCCGCTGACTCTGGAAGACGTGCTCGCGGTGTACGGACATGAGGCGAGCGCGGGCGCGGAGATCGGGATGATCGTGCAGTTCGGCGGGCAAACTCCGCTCAACCTGGCGCTGCCGCTGAAAGCTGCGGGAGTGCCGATCCTGGGCACCAGTCCCGACTCGACCGACCTGGCCGAAGACCGCAAGCGCTTCGGCGCGCTGCTGCGCGAGCTTGACATCCCGCAGCCCGCGGCAGCGACCGCGACCGGCGTCGAGGAAGCGCTGGCCGGGGCGGACCGTATCGGCTACCCCGTGCTGGTGCGGCCCTCGTATGTGCTGGGCGGACGCGCCATGGTCATCGCGTATGACCGCGCTTCCGTGACGAAATACATGGCCGAGGCGGTCGAGTACTCGCAGGACCGGCCCATCCTGATCGACCGCTTCCTCGAGGACGCGGTGGAGGTCGACGTGGACGCGCTGTGCGATGGAACGGACGTGGTCATCGCGGGCATCATGCAGCACATCGAGGAAGCCGGCATTCACTCGGGCGACTCGTCTTGCGTGCTGCCTGCGGTGGATTTGAGCGCGGCCGTACTCAGGACCATCCGCGAACACACGCGCAAGCTGGCGCTGGCTCTGAACGTGATCGGCCTCGTGAACCTACAGTTCGCCGTGCAGCGCGAAAAAGTATTTGTCATCGAGGTCAATCCGCGCGCCTCGCGCACTGTGCCGTATGTCTCGAAAGCTACAGGCGTGCCGCTCGCCAAAATCGCTTCGCGGCTGATGACCGGGCGGACCCTCAAGCAGCTGCTGCCCGAGCCGGTTACATCGGGCCGAGACTTAAGCGTCGGGGAGTACTACTTCGTCAAGTCCCCGGTCTTTCCGTGGAACAAGTTCCCCGGCGTGGACGCGGTGCTGGGCCCTGAAATGCGCTCGACCGGCGAGGTCATGGGCGTGGCCCGCTCCTTCGGCGAGGCGTTCGCGAAAGCGCAGCTCGCGGCCGGGATCAAGCTGCCCACCCGCGGGACGGTGTTCTTCAGCATCAACGATCGCGACAAGCCGGGGCTGGCCGCGCTGGCACGGCAGTATGTCGAGCTCGGTTTCGCGCTGGTCGCGACCGAGGGCACCGCCAACGTGCTCCAAGAGGCGGGGCTCACGGTCGAGCGGGTTTATAAGGTCAAGGAAGGCCGCCCCAATGTTGTCGATCTGATCAAGGGCGACCGTATCCAGCTCATCGTCAACACGCCGCGCGGCGCGGACACGTTCTTCGACGAGAAGGCCATCCGGCGGTCGGCGGTGCAGCAGCGCATCCCCATGATCACAACCATGGCGGCGGCGCGGGCGGCGGCCGAAGGCATCGCGGCTATGCAGCGCGAGCAGGTACACGTGTACTCGATGCAGGCGCTGCACCGTGAGCTGCGCGGCGCGCTGGAGCCCGCGCGTGTTTAGCTTGCTGCTCGGGCTGCTCGTGCAAGCCGGGTCCAGCGCATCGCCGGGCCAACTTGACCAGGGCCTAGCCGCCCTGCGCGCCCGCGAACCGCAGCAGGCGCTCGCCCTCTTCCAACAGGCCCTCACTATTGACCCTCAAAGCGCGCAAGCGAACCTGCTGGCGGCGGCAGCCGAGATGGACTTGTTCGACGGCCCGGATGCCGCGCACCATGCGGAGCGGGCCCAAGCTCTCGCGCCCGAGGACTGGCGCGTCCACACGACGCTCGTGACGGCTTACGCGATGGCCGGCGACCTCGCGCATCGTGAACGCGAAGCCGCTTACCTTCGCAAGGCGCACGAAGACGGCACGCTGCCCGACGCGAAGCAAACCGCGGGCTTCCTGCTCGACCGCTTTCGTGCGGGCCGCTGGCAGGTAGACGCGGTCGAGTATTTCCGTCCGCTGGGTCGCTACAACACGTACTTTCGCTTCTTAGTCCGCGACGACAAGGGCGTGCGCGTCTGGGTCATCGAGGGCAACTCGGACTCGCTCAACCAAGCCTCGTGGGCGCAAAGCTACCCGCGCCAAGCCAAGGAAGGCCAGCGACAGTTCCAAATCGAAAGCGCGCAGGGGCCGGACCACGTGGAGTACAAGACTTTTTCCGGCGCGCCCTCGTACGACTACATGAAGTCGCAGATAGCAAAGATCGTCGAGGCGCACACTGAACCCTGGCCGGGCGAGGCCGCCGTAAAATAACGTCATGCTGCTCGAAGGCATCTTTCCCGCCGTCACCACGCCTTTTTACCCTGATGGCCGCGTGTACGGGCGCAAGCTCGAACATAACGTGGAACGCTACGGGCGGGGGCCCTCGGCCGGGATGGTGGTACTGGGCTCTACCGGCGAAGCTGTTCTGCTGGATGACCATGACGCCCGCGAAGCTCTGCGCGTCGCCGCGGAAGCCGCGCCCGCCGAGAAAATCTTGCTCGCCGGCGTCGGTCAAGGCTCGGCACTCGCGACACTGCGCATGGCGGAGTGGGCGGCAAGCGTGGGCTACGATGCGGCGCTGGTCCGGACGCCCAACTACTACGCCCCGCAGATGACGCCGCTTGCGATGCTGACGTACTACCGCGCCGTTGCGGACCGCTCGCCTATCCCGGTGGTGCTGTACTCGATCCCAAAGTTTACCAACTATGAACTGCCCACGGAGCTGGTCGCCGAGCTCGCCGAGCACCCGAATGTAATTGGGCTGAAGGATTCCTCCGGCAGCGTCGAGCGCATCGCCGCCGTCGCCGAAGCGGTCAAGAACGCGCCGAAGCGCACTGTAACCGTAACCCCCATCTTCACGGCTGTCACCGGCCGCATGCTCGCCGCGCCGGAGCCGGGCGGCCTGGTAAGTATCGGCGGAGTTGCCGCGCCGCCCGCGCCCGCGATGAAGACCCGCACCCGCGAGGTCGGCTTTCAGATCCTTTGCGGCTCGGCGGAAAAGCTGCTGCCTTCGCTCGATGCCGGCGCGGTCGGCGGCGTGCTCGCCATGGCCGCCTGCGCGCCGCAAGCCTGCCACGAGGTTTACATCGCCTGGAAGGAACGGGACGGGGCGCTCGCCGAAGAAAAGCAGGCCCGCATCGTCGAGGCCTCGCAGCTGGTCGCGGGCCGCTTGGGCATTGCGGGTATCAAATACGCCTGCGACCTGAACGGTTTTTATGGCGGACGCCCCCGTTTGCCGTTGCTGCCGCTGACGGGTGACGAGGAGCGCGCAGTCGCTGCGGCGATGCGTGAGCTGCGGAACTGAGAGCGGCTTGGGAGAGGTGTCCTGCTGAGCGGAGCGAAGAATCTGCTTCACTCCCGAAGCGCGGTAGAAGCAGACCCTCAATCCCCGAGCGCCGTCTACCGGCATTGCCTTCAGCCTGCCCTGAATTTCAGAAAATGATCGTTTTGCTACGATGCGGCCATGACCTTCGGCCGCGCCTCACTTCTCGCCCTCCTCGCCGTTTCGCAAGCCTTCTCCCAGCAGCCTTCCCGCTCCATGCAGGCGC
>CAXTUV010000056.1:0-6526 GCA_964247445.1 uncultured Acidobacteriaceae bacterium
GCCTGCTTCAGAATGCTGCGTAGTGTGCCGATGGGTATGTCTCGGTTGTGCATCGGTATGCTGACTTTGCCCGGCTTCACCGGATGCACAAAATGTCGATGGCTGCCGGTCTGATTCTTATATCGCCAGCCATCTTTCTCGACCAATCGTATTGCCTCGTTCGGTTTCAGTGCGCTGGCACAAGCTGGACCAACTCCGGCTGCTGGGCGTACACCAGGCCCGGGGTCGGCGGGTTCTCGGCTAGGAACGCCTCGAACTCATCCCGGAACTTGGTGATGAATCCGATGGTCGGCATCGCCGCAGCGTCGCCGAGCGGGCAAAATGTCTTGCCCAGCATGTTCTCGGCCAGGTACTTGATGTTGTCGAGGTCCTTCGACACGCCCTGGCCCGCATACACGCGGCTGATGGTTTTCCGCAGCCAATCCGTACCCTCGCGGCACGGAATGCACCAGCCGCAGCTTTCGTGCTGGTAGAACTTAATGGTCCGGAGCGCGAACTCGACCATCGATGTCGTTTCATCGAGCACCACGATCCCGGCCGAGCCGAGCATGGTACCTGCTTTCGCGAGCTGGTCGAAGTCCAAGCCGACATCGATCTCATCGGCTTTGAGAACCGGAGTCGATGACCCGCCGGGCACGACCGCCTTGAGCTTCTTGCCGCCCGGGATGCCGCCCGCGACCTCGTAAATCGCCTTCCGCAGCGAGTAGCCCATGGGCAGCTCGTACACGCCGGGCCGGTTCACGTGGCCGGAGATACCGAACAAACGCGTTCCGCCGTTGCGCTCCGTGCCGATCTTCGCGTATGCTTCCGCGCCGATGCGGAAGATGTGCGGCACGCTCGCGATCGTCTCGACGTTGTAGATCACGGTCGTACCCCAATCAATAAAAACGACCGCGGGGAAGGGAGGCCGGATGCGGGGGATGCCGCGCTTGCCTTCGAGCGACTCCATCAGCGCCGACTCCTCACCGACCTCATAGGCGCCCGCGCCGGTGTGGGTCAAGCAGTTAAAGTCCAACCCTTCGATGCCGAAGATGTTCTTGCCCAGAAAGCCTTTCTCATAGGCTTCGGCAATACAGCGATCCATCTTTTCGAGCAAGTAGCGGTACTCGCCGCGCATATAGATGAAGCCCTGCTTGGCCCCGACCGCGAGCCCCGCGATAATGGTGCCCTCGATGACCGAGTGCGGATCATAGTGGCAGATCGGACGATCCTTGCAGGTTGCGGGCTCCGACTCATCGCCGTTAATCAGGATGTACTTAGGCTGATCGGACTGCTTGGGCACGAAGGACCATTTGAGGCCGGTTGGAAAGCCCGCGCCGCCGCGGCCGCGCAGATTCGACTTCTTGACTTCATTAATAATTTCGTCCGGAGCCATGGTCGCGCAGCGCCGGGCCTGCTCGTAGCCGCCGAGCTCGACGTACTTTTCAATCTTCTCTGCGCCTTGGCCGAACCGGAAGGAGATCACCTTCACTTCATCGGAATGCGAAACCAGAAACATACTGCCTCCTTCAAGGCAAACTTACTGCGGGCGGGCTTTGGCCCGGTACTCCGCGATCGTGCGGTCCATGGACTCGGGGGTGACATCCTCGACGTAGTCGTAATTGATCTGAATCGCCGGTGCCCAGCAGCAGGCACCGATGCACTCCACTTCCTCAACGGAAAACAAGCCGTCTGCGGAAACGCCTTTGTTTTCGTGTATTCCGAGCCGGGCCTTGCAGTGGTCCAGGATCTCGTAGCCGCCCTTGACCAGGCAGGAGATGTTGGTACATACCTGGATGTTGAACTTGCCCGCAGGCTTCGTCCGGAGCAGGGAGTAGTACGAAATCACATTGCGGACATCAAGTTCCGTGATGCCGATCCGCGCCGCGGCTTCCTCGATCACCTCATCGGTAATTGCGCCGATCTCGTCTTGCGCATACAGGAGCATGGGAATGAGCGCGGACCGCTTCACGGGGTAAAGCGTGACCAGGCGATCGAAGCGAGC
The DNA here is from genome assembly GCA_964247445.1 of uncultured Acidobacteriaceae bacterium. Lineage (GTDB taxonomy): Bacteria > Acidobacteriota > Terriglobia > Terriglobales > Acidobacteriaceae > EB88. The sequence goes on from CAXTUV010000056.1 coordinate 1,985, forward strand.
AGCCAGTTCGGGTGAGAAGATCGTGTTCTCGATACTCAACGTCGTTCCTTTCTCACTGCAATACCAGTGTAGCGAGCGCCTCGGCGAGCGCATCCATCTCGAGCGACCCCGGCTTTCCGCTCCACACGAAACTGCCGTCCGGCGCGAGCCGAAATGCCCCCTCGTCGAGCAGCGACTCGCCGTTCACGGCCTTCTCCAAATCGTAGATAGCCCAGTAGCCTTCGCCCGAGCGCATCTGGAGATCCAGCTTAATCGTCCGGCGCGGCCCTTCGAGGTGCAACTCGTTCTTGCGCGCCTCGATCAGCATTCCCTGCGGGATCTGCTGCCCGAGTGAAGCCGCGGCCAGATAGGCGCGCAGGAGGTTAGCGAAGGAGATCCACATCTCCTGCCGCGCCGCGATCTCGCTCAAGCTAGCGGTCAATTTCGCCCAGCACGATGTCGATAGAGCCAATGACCGCAACCACATCGGCAAGCAGCGCGCCCTTGCACATGACATCAAGCGCCTGGAGCGAAGCGAAGGAAGGATTACGCATGTGGACGCGGTACGGTTTCGCGGTGCCGTCCGAAACCACGTAGTAGCCCATCTCACCGCGCGGGCTTTCAATGGCTTGGAAGACCTCGCCCGCAGGAACAGGGAAGCCTTCGGTGACGATTTTAAAGTGGTAGATGAGCGACTCCATTTCCGTCTTCATCTTTTCGCGGTCAGGCAGCACCACCTTCGGGGCGTCCGCGGTGATCGGGCCTTCGGGCAGACCGTCAAGCGCCTGCTGAATGATCTTGACCGACTCCCGCATTTCTTCGAGGCGAATGGTGTAGCGGTCCCAGACATCGCCGTTCTTGCCCAGCGGCACCTTGAACTGAAATTTTTCATAGCCGGTGTACGGCATATCCCGGCGCAGGTCCCAATCCACGCCCGAGGCGCGCAGCGGCGGCCCGGTCACGCCGAGCGCGATCGCATTTTCGGGGCTGAGGTAACCCACGCCCTTAAGCCGATCGATCCAGATCGGGTTGCCGGTGAGCAGGTTCTGGTACTCGTCGATCTTCGACGGCATGCGTTTGATGAACTCTTGCAGCCGGGCGAAGAAGTCGAGCGGCGGCTCCAGCGACACGCCACCGATCCGGAAGTAGGAGGTCATCATGCGCTGCCCGGCGATGTGCTCAAACAGCCGGAGAATGTCCTCGCGCTCGCGGAAGCAGTAAAGAAAAACCGTCAGCGCGCCGATATCCATGGCATGGGTGCCGAGCCAGACCAGGTGCGAGTTCAGCCGCGTCAACTCGTTCAGCATGACCCGGAGCCACTGTGCGCGCTCTGGGATTTCAAGCTGCAACAGCTTCTCGACCGCCAAGCAGTAGCACAGGTTGTTGCTCATCGGCGACAGATAATCGATCCGGTCGGTGAGCGGGACGACCTGCTGGTAAAACTTAGCCTCGCAGGTCTTCTCAATGCCCGTATGCAGGTAGCCGATGTCGGGGATAATGCGAATGACCGTTTCCCCGTCGATCTCGACCACGAGCCGCAGGACCCCGTGCGTCGACGGGTGCTGCGGGCCCATGTTCAGGATCATCGTGGAATCTTTGGTCGGATCCTCGGGGCGCGGGGCGATTAGGGATGCGGTTTCTGTGAACTGACTCATCTATACCCCTCCACGGGGAAGTCTTTGCGCAGCGGATGCCCTTCGAATTCATCGGGCATCATGATGCGGCGTAGATTGGGGTGGCCATGGAAGCGAATGCCGAATAGGTCGAACACCTCGCGCTCATAAAAGTCGGCGGACGGCCACACTGGAGTGATAGAGTCGGCACCGCCCATTTCGGAGTCAACAAAGATACGGAGGCGGACGCGTTCCTTTCGAGCGTGCGAAAGAACGTGGTAGGTCACCTGGTAGCGAGGCTCGGCGGGCAGCCAGTCGACCGCCGTCACATCTTCCAGAAAGTTGTAGCCTGCGTCCTGCACGATCTTGGCCGCCTGCCGAATCTCCTCGGGCGCGACGGTGAGGGTCAGCTCGCCGCGGTCAAACTTCGCGTCGCGGATGCGTTCCGCGCCGAGCGCGCGCACGGCGGGGTTGTCGGCCATCTCGGCAAACACAGCATCCTTGTCCAATACCCGCCAGCTTCGTTGGCCCGGGTGCTCCTGCATGCTCGGTGTGGAGGCCATTTACAAGTCCGCCTTATCCGAGGACCAGTCCAGGATCCCCTTTTTCCAGATATAGAAGAACCCAACCAGGACGAAGCCGAGATAGACCAAGATCTCCCAAAAACCGAACATTCGGGAACCGGTGATCTGCGGCAGCCGTCGGTAAATCACCGCCCAAGGCAGCATGAACACAGCTTCCACGTCGAACAGAATGAAGAGCATGGCCACCATGTAGAAGCGGACCGAAAAGCGCCCTCGCGCGTCGCCTTCAGCCGGGATGCCGCACTCGTACGCGGCAAGCTTCGCCTTGTTCGCGGTACGCTTGCCGATCAGCCACGATCCGGCAACCATGAAGGTTCCCATGCCTAGCGCGACCAGCACCTGGAGGAGCAGCGGGAGGTAGTTCCAAAAGTAGTGCGGAGCGGATGGCACGTCAGTCACCTTCGAATCGGTACTCCTTAAGCGTAGAAGGCGGTCGGGGGGCCGTCAAGGACGCAATCGGGTGGCCTTTCACTCCGAGCAGGGCTGGGGTACCTGACCTCCAGTTCCAAAACGGGAAGCATGGCGAGGCGCGTTTCGAATTGGGTCAGCCAAGGATTTTGCAAGGAAATGAGTCATGGAAACGCGGGCTTTCGCCGATAGAGTCAGTGACGGAAAGGAAGTGACCCCATGCAGCCTACCTTGATGACGCAGCCGCACACCGCTCCCCGAGGCTATACGGCACCCCCGATACCGCTTGCGCCCGGGACCGTCCCGCAATCGCCGCGCACGCCGAGCGTGGACTCGCTCTTGCGCGATGCTCCCTCGCGGCAGCAGGCCGGCGCAGTCGATACCGATCCTGAATTGATGCTCGAACCGGGCCCCGGCATCTTCACAGGCTTACGCATTGCACTGATGTTCAACGCGGGCCTAGGTGTCGCGGCCATGCTGATGTACGAGGCTTGGACGATGCTGGCGCATTGAAGCCGTACATGGTTCCGCCGGAAGGATGGTCCTAGTGCTTCGGCGCGGTGACAGTCTCTGCCGCGGAATCTTCAGTGGCCGGCATGGAAGCCCGTTCCCCGCCGGCGTCAACAAGCGCGCGAATGCCGGCGGCGCACCGGTGCATCGAGAAGCGCTTCTCAAACGAAGGCGCGGTCCGCGCGGCGATGGCGCGGCGCTCTTCCAGGTTTAACCCGAGCCAGCGCTCGATCAGCCGCAGGGTTCCTGCCTCGGTATCCTCGTCGACAAAGCCGGTGCCGTCTTCTTCCACGTAGCGCCAGATATTGATCTTGTCGGAGATCAGCACGGGTACGCCGCAGGCGATCGCTTCCGCGATGGCGATGCCGAAGTTCTCCTGGTGCGAAGGCAGCACAAAAGCCTCGGCGGCGCGGAAAGCACCCCACTTTACATCGCCTTCCAACATGCCGGGAAAGTGAACCCGCTCGCCCAAGCCCTGCTCGAGCGCGAACTGCCGGAGCCCCGCGCGAAGACCATCTTGGTCCGGGCCGGCGAGTACCAAATCGAGGTCGGGGTGAGCCCGGGCCACCCAGGCAAAAGCGCGCAGGAGCAGGTCGCAGCCTTTCTTGACGTGAATGCGGCCGAGAAAAAGAAAAAAGCGCCGCGCCTCCAGGCCCGGCACCATCGCGCGGAAAGCCGCTTCCTGCATCGCCGAGTCGCCCCCGGGCCGGTTGGTTCCGAGCGGAACCACGGCGGAGCGCCAGCGGTGCGGCCAAAAGGTACGCGCGGCTAGGGCTTGTTCCGCCTCGGTGGTAAACACGACCCGGTTCGCATCGCGGAGCACGGCATATTGCGAAGCCCACCAAAACAGCTGTTTCTTCACGTGCTTCCAGGGGAAACGCCGGCGGAACCATGGGTCGAGCATGCCATGCGGGAACACGAGGTACGGAACTCCGGCCGCCAAAGCGGCGGCCCGCGCCGCCACGCCCGGATACTGCCATAAGCCATCAATGATCAGGGCGTCATAGTCGCGGGCGTGGGAACGCAGCCAAGCGCCCGCCGCCGGGTTGTACCCGTAGGTTGTCGCCACCGAGCCCAGCGCGTGTACCGGGAAGGGATAGCGCGCGAGATACGCCGCATCCGGCGGGTCCAGCGACAGCACCTCCGGCTCAACCCCGACCTGCCCGTAAGCGGCAGCCAACTGCCGTAGGTGCTCAGGGGGCCCGCCGCCGGCGGGGGCAAGATCGTGAATAATATGAAGCAAGCGCATAAGCCGTTCCAGAATACCGGGCCGGGTCAAAGGAAATACCAACCGGCTTCGCATATCTTCCGTCTATAGCTGTCCAAGCGCAGCCCCAAGGCGAAGGTGAGACGCATCCTTCGGCAGCCTAGAGCAGTTTCTTAACAATGCGAAGCGCGGAGAGTGTCTTCCCATGGCTTTTCCCGCCGGAAAAGCCAGGTTCACAGCA
>CAXTUV010000056.1:6566-10881 GCA_964247445.1 uncultured Acidobacteriaceae bacterium
CTGCGTCAGCCGCGACGCGCCGTGTGTGCGCGGCCAGAACCAGATCCTCGGCAGCGGGTACGATCCGGACCGGAACCTTGCTCCCCGGCGTGGCTATGGTACCGGCGTGTGCCTGGTTGGCTGCTTCATCCAGGCGAAAGCCGAACGGTCGCAAGCGATCGAGCACAGCAGCTCGCCGCGCCGCGCTGTTTTCGCCGATCCCGCCTGCGAACACCAGCAAATCCAAGCCTTGGAGGGAGACCGTGAACGCAACCACTTGCTTCGCGACTGCCGTTGCGAACAGGTCAAAAGCCAATGCCGCGATGCGGTCTCCTTGCGCGGCGGCTTTCTCCACCTCCTGCAAGTCCCCGTGCAGCCCGGCCACGCCCGCGAGCCCTGAACGGTGGTTGACCTCACTCTCCAAATCATCGAGCGAAAGCCGACCCTGCCGGGCCATGAACAGCAGCGTCCCGGGATCGAGGTCGCCGGTGCGCGTGGCCATGGGGATGCCGCCCGACGGCGTCATGCCCATGGTGGTGTCGACCGAGCGCCCGCGCAGGGCGGCGCACAAGCTCGACCCCCCGCCCAGATGCGCCATTACGATGCTGTCCGGCAGGCGTCCGCCTTCGGCCCGCAGCTGCCCGATGAGCGATTCGTAGGACAGCCCGTGAAATCCGTAACGCATCACCCCGGCCTCGGCAAACCGCCGCGCCACGGGCAGCGCCCGCGCGACTGCCGGCATGGTGCGGTGAAAGGCCGTGTCAAAGCAGGCGACCTGCGGCAAGCTTGGGTAAAGCGCCCGCGCTTGGGCGATGAGCCGCAGCGAGCTTGGCAGGTGGAGGGGCGCGAAGTGTTCGGACTGATCCAAGTTGCTGACTACGGCATTGGTGAGCAGGGTAGGTTCGAAGTGGCGCGGGCCGCCGTGCACCACGCGATGACCCACGGCCGCCGGTTGCTCACCCCCGTGTTGGCCGAGCGCCCGCGCCACCTCGGCAAGCGCTTCTTCTTGCGAGCCGAGCGTGTGGCCGGTGGAGGCCAGCTCGCGCCCGCCTGCGTCCTTGACGGAAAGTGTGCCGCTTGCTTGCCCGATGCCGCTCGCGTGCGCGGTCAGGAGTGCTCGCTCGCCTGCGAAGTTCGCGCCGGGGTCGGGCGCGAACAACCCTGCCTTCAGCGACGACGAGCCGGAGTTCAGAACCAAAACGGGCCCGGTCACGCGTTGTCTCCGCCGGTCTGCCCTTGCTGGCCCACGGCCATGGTCTTGCCGCCCCAGGTCCACTCGCGCACCTCGGGCAAATCCTCGCCGTGCGCGGAAACGTAGAGCTTGTGCTCTTGGATTTTCTCCGAATGCAGCTGCTCGGCTTCGGCCAGGTGTGAAGCGAGCTTCGGCGTACGGCGCACCACGTCGAGCACCAGCGTGAACCGGTCGATGTGGTTCAGCACGCACATATCAAATGGGCTGGTGGTGGTGCCTTCCTCGCGAAACCCGTGGACGTGAAAGTTGCGCTCGTTGGTCCGGCCGTTCACGAGCGAGTGGATCAACGCGGGGTAGCCGTGGTGGTTAAAGATCACCGGTTTGTCCGTGGTGAACAACCGGTCGAACTCCTCGTGCAACAGCCCGTGCGGATGCTCCTCCGGGCGCTGCAAGGTGAACAGGTCGACGACGTTGATCACGCGCACACGCAGGTCCGGGTAGCGCTCGCGCAGGACCGAAACCGCTGCAAGTGTTTCCATGGTGGGCACGTCGCCGGCGCAGGCCATCACCACATCGCAATCGTCCGACGGCCTACCCGCGCCGTCCGGGCCGCCTGAGCCGTCGCTTGAAGCCCACGCCCATACGCCGAGCCCTGCCGTGCAGTGGCGCACCGCATCGGCCATGGAAAGCCAAACCGGAGCCGGCTGCTTACCCGCGATGATCAGATTCACATAGTTGCGCGAATGGAGGCAGTGCGCGCCGACCGAAAGGAGGCAGTTCGCGTCCGGTGCCAGATAGATGCGCACGACCTCGGCCTTTTTCTGCGCGACATGGTCGATGAATCCGGGATCCTGATGCGAGAAACCATTATGGTCCTGCCGCCACACGTGCGAGCTTAACAAGTAATTGAGTGAAGCGATGGGCTTGCGCCAGGGCAGGTCGCGGCACACCTTCAACCATTTCGCGTGCTGATTGAACATCGAGTCGATGATGTGGATGAACGCTTCATAGCAGGAGAAAAAGCCGTGGCGGCCGGTCAGCAGGTAGCCTTCCAGCCAACCCTCGCACATGTGCTCGCTCAGCACTTCCATCACCCGCCCGTCGAGCGCCAAATCGTCGTCGCCGGCCTGATACTCGGCATCCCACCGCTTTTTTGAGACTTGGTAAATGTCCTGCAGACGGTTGGAGGCAGTCTCATCCGGCCCGAAAACGCGGAAGTTGCGGGTTTGGAGGTTCGCCCGCATAACGTCCCTCAAATAGCCCCCGAGCACCTTGGTTGCTTCAGCGGTCGTTGTACCCGGGCCGTCAATCCTAATGCCATACTCTTCAAAGTCGGGCAGCGCGAGGGGCTGCAGCAGCAAGCCGCCGTTCGCGTGCTCGCTCATACCCATCCGCAAACGGCCTTTAGGGGCGATTTCCTGGAGCTCGGCTACCAGCTGCCCCTTCTCATCGAACAACTCCTCCGGCTTATACGAGCGCATCCACTCTTCCAGCTGCCGTAGGTGATCCGGGTTGTCGCGCACATGCTCCAGTGGAACCTGGTGGGCGCGCCACGTGCCCTCGACTTGGACCCCGTCCACCACTTTCGGCCCGGTCCAGCCTTTCGGGCTTTCAAAGATCAGCATGGGCCAGCGCGGGCGTTTTGTGTTGCCGTGTTCGCGCGCTTCGGTTTGGATCTCGCGGATGCGCCCGTAAGCCCGGTCTAAAGCCGCGGCCATCTCCCGGTGCATGGCCGTCGGCTCGTCGCCCGCAACCACGATCGGCTCGTACCCGTAACCGCAAAACAGGGCGAGCAGCTCCTCGCGCGGAATACGGGCCAGCACCGTTGGGTTCGCGATCTTGTAGCCGTTCAGGTGCAGGATGGGCAGCACCGCCCCATCCGTGCGCGGGTTCAGGAATTTGTTCGAGTGCCAGCTGGTCGCCGCGGGCCCGGTTTCCGCCTCGCCGTCGCCGACCACGCAGGCGACAATCAGGTCCGGGTTGTCAAAGGCCGCCCCATAGGCATGGAGCAGCGCGTAGCCGAGCTCGCCGCCTTCATGGATTGAGCCCGGCGTTTCCGGCGCGGCGTGCGACGGAATGCCGTAGGGCCAGGAAAACTGCCGGAACAGCCGCCGGATGCCGTCCCGATCGCGCTCGACGTCCGGATAGATTTCAGTGTAGGTACCTTCAAGATAGGTGTGCGCCACGAAACCCGGGCCGCCGTGCCCGGGACCCATGATGTACATCATGTTGGCCCCGTGCTCCCGGATAATCCGATTCAGGTGCGTGTACAGGAAGTTCTGGCCGGTCGTGGTTCCCCAATGGCCCAGCAGCCGCGGCTTGATGTCTTCCGGCATGAGCGGGCGCTCCAGCAGCGGGTTGTCTTGTAGATAGATCTGCCCGACGGTCAGGTAGTTCGCGGCGCGCCAGTAGCGGTCCATCTTCTCGAGCAGGTCTGGGTTCAGTTCCGGCATGGGTTCCTCTTCCTAAGCACAGATGCCGGGCAGGGAAGCGGCGACCGCTTGCCGGCGGGAGGAAACCGGCGCGGGCCTGTGTTAAAGTTTCGGCAGGTCGGAGAGATGGCAGAGTGGTTGAATGTACCGCCTTGGAAAGGCGGCGTACTCGAAAGGGTACCCAGGGTTCGAATCCCTGTCTCTCCGCCACGGACCCTTCTCAGCAAACCTTATATACCCCCAAAGGCCCGCAAACGCGGGCCTTTCTTGTTTCGCCATGTATCAGGAAATATGCTTCAAGCCGGGTCGAACTGTTGGTATACGCGTTGGTATCGGCCGCCCTTCCGATGTGCTCAAGCCCACCCGCAAGGTCAACTATGCCCGCGTAGAAGCCAAAGAGCTTCCGGGTCTGCTGCATCAGATTGAGGTTTACTCCGGCACCCCTGTAACCCGGCTCGCGATGAAACTCATGGCGCTGACCTTTGTGCAGACGGGCGAGCTTATCGGCGCGAGATGGTCGGAGTTCGATGTGGAAGCCGCGCGATGGGACATCCCCGCGGAGCGCATGAAGATGCGGACCCGCACATCGTCCCGCTGTCCCGGCAGGCGCTGGAAGCGCTCGCGAGGCTTCGCGAAGTGCGCGACGGCAGCGATTGCGTTTTCCCCGGCGCGCGGCACGGCAGCCCCAGCTCAAATATGCCCATCCTGAAAG
>CAXTUV010000057.1:0-10841 GCA_964247445.1 uncultured Acidobacteriaceae bacterium
GAGTAAACCCGTAAGCACAGCGCGTCGGTCGGCTTCTGCGCGCAGGGGCGGGTTCATTTTGGCGAGCGTGTCATAGCCCGCGACCGCTTGCTCGGTCAGCGCGAAATGGTGCGGGGCCGCTTCGCAGGTTACCGGTAACCCTTCCTGCTTGGCGGCGCGCACGGCTTCAAGGGCCTTCGCGGTTGAGATGTGCTGGATGTGCAGCTTCGCGCCTTCCGCCCGGAGCTCGCGGACAAGCGCGATGTCGCGTTCCACGATCCCCGACTCAGCCTCAACCGGCATGCCGCGCAAGCCCATGCGGAAAGCGAGCGCGCCCGCGTTCATCGATGCCCCTTGGGTAAGGCGCGTGTCTTCGGCGTGCTGCACGACGGTGAGCCCGGCCTCGGCCGCGCTTCTCAGGGCTTCCCGCATGACGGCATCGCCCAGGATCGGCTTCCCGTCGTCCGAGACCGCGACCGCCCCTGCTGCTTTCAGCGCGCGGTAGTCGGGGATATGCTCCCCCATGCTGCCCACCGTAGCCGCCGCGACCGGCAGCACCCGCACAACAGCTCCGCGCTCGGGTGCCTGCATCCAGCGCACTCGCTCGGCACTATCCGTTACCGGTACCGTATTCGGCATGGCACATACGGTGGTAAACCCGCCCGCAGCGGCCGCGCGGGTTCCTGACGCAATCGTCTCCTTGTATCCTTGGCCGGGTTCGCGTAGGTGCACATGCAGGTCGACGAACCCCGGCGAGACGAGCAAGCCGGTTGCGTCCAGAACCTCATCCGGCTCCGCAGAGCTTGGCTCGGCAATGCGCCCGTTCTCGATCAGCAAATCCTGCACAAGATCGATGCCGTTTGCCGGGTCGATCAATCGCCCACCCCGCACCAAAAGCCTGCTCATACCGTCAGCTCCCCAAGCGCCCGGCTCACCAGCGCCATGCGGATGGCAACCCCATGCCGGACCTGCTCTTCAATCAGCGAGCGCGGTCCGTCCGCGACCTCGTCCGTAATCTCCGATCCGCGAATCATCGGCCCGGGATGCATTACCCAATGCCCGGGTCCGAGGCGGTTCGGCCGCAGCTGGTAGTGTTCACGGTACTCATCCAGGTCCAGGTGCAGGCCGGCCAGGCGCTCAGCTTGAATACGCAGCATCATGACCACGTCTGCCTGCGCGAGCGCCCGGTCGAAATCGCGCTCAACTCCCAACCCCGGGCCGATCTCGGCGGCGACCGCGGGCAGCAGCGGCGCGGGCCCGCACAGGATGACGCGTGCACCCAAACGAGGCAGCAGCAGTGCATTCGAACGCGCTACCCGGCTGTGCAGGATATCGCCGCAGATCGCGACCGTCACTCCTCGGAGCGTGTCCGCGCCGACCTGTTCCGCGCCTCCGCGCAGCACGCGCAGAATAGTGCGAAGGTCAAGCAAAGCCTGCGAAGGGTGCTGGTGCATGCCGTCGCCCGCATTCAGAACAGGCAGCCCGGCGGCTCGCTCCAGCAGGTATGGCGCGCCTGAAAAGTTGCTGCGGAGGATGATCGCTTCCGCACCAAGCGCCCGCAGTGTGATGCCGGTGTCCTTGAGCGACTCGCCTTTTTCAATGCTCGAGGAGAGCGAGCTGACCAGCGTGGTGTCCGCGCCGAGCGCCTTGGCGGCTAACTCAAACGAGGTGCGGGTGCGCGTGCTGGACTCATAGAAAAGCAGGGCGACGCGGCGCTTGAACAGCTGCCGCGAGCGGGCGAACGTGTCTTCCTGTTCAAGCTCAGTGGCAAGCCGCAGGATTTCGCTCACATCTTCAAGCGTCAGGTCTTCGATGCCGAGCAGCGATCCCCTCACGCGGGTATCCGCTCCACAATCAATACCTGCTCTTCGCCGTCCACCTCACGCAGTTTGACCTCGATGATCTCCTGCCGGGAGGTTTGCACCGTGCGGCCCGTGAACGAAGCCTCGATGGGCAGCTCGCGGTGGCCGCGGTCGATGAGCACCAACAGCTGCACGCGGTTGGGCCGGCCGTGGGCGAACAGCGCATCGAGCGCCGCGCGCGTGGTGCGTCCGGTGTACAGCACATCATCAACCAGGATGATGTTGCGCCCGGTCACGTCGAAGCCGATCTCGCCCGGGCGTACTACGGGCCGGGTGTCGTGCGTGGACAGGTCGTCGCGGTAGAAAGCAATATCAAGCGCGCCGACATCGACCGGCTGCTTTTCGATGCCCTCGATGAGCACGGCCAACCGCCGCGCGAGCGGAACACCCCGGCGCTGGATGCCGACCAAACCAAGGTTGCCGCTTCCCTGATTCTTCTCCACAATCTGGTGCGCCAAACGAACGAGGGTCCGCTCAATCTCCGATGGGGAAAGGATGCGCCCCTTTTCCCGCAGCTGTACCGTTGCTTCCATACTTTCCCAGCATACAAGCGGGTACGCCGGTCATGTAGCGCCTTCGCGGCTCGGGCGTAGCTGAAAGCCCAGCGACCACTTGCTGTGCGGAGAGGCGGCTTTGATGGGTTGTGCAGACGGGACCACTAAGGTTGCCCTCAAAAAGCAACAAAGCCCCGGCTAGCACCGGGGCCTTGTCTCATGCAAGTGAAAGGAGAACTTCATGCAGTTCAAGATGAAGTTCAAGCTCGTAACCCGGATACGTCTGCGCTGGATTACCGCTCTCGTCTATCTGCTGAAACAGCCGACGGACGGGTAAGACAATCTTCCGGGTGCTCGCACGCATCCGGGCGCTGGCAGAAACATAGCGCTACAACAGAGCGGTGGAAAGCAGTATTTCCCAGTCGTTCTATCTCATCAGTTCCCGCACCCGTTCCATCGCTTCCCTCTTGGAAACTAACCCGCCTGCTGATCTTTCTTGCGCCGCAGCCCGTCGTAGCGCACCGTGATCCAGCCGGTCAACCAGGCGAACGCGAGCATCGACACCGCCGAGCTCAGCGCTGAGACCACCAGCAGAGTACCTCGCCCATCGGGTGACAGCCAAAAGGAAACCAAGCTCGGCAGCTGCGCCGCGGCATCGGGGTTCGCATCACGGATACGCTCCACCGTGCCTTCAAGAACCTGCTGAAACTGCGCGTCCAGCAATCCGCCGCGGTGCAGCCCGTAGCGTTGGACCAGCGCCGTCACCGCATTCAGCGCGGTCGCGATCACCGCCGCGAACAGCCCTAATACAAGCCCGATGCGCCCGCCGAGCACGGGAGTGAGCTTGGGCGCGCGGGGGGCGCGCTTGCGGTAGCGCTTGAGCGTATAAACCGCGCCCAGGACCACCCACAGCATGTTCAGCAAGGGGAGCCCGGCAAAGGAAAGCAGGAAGCCCGCAGGCAGGCTCCACAGCGCCGCTGATTTGACCGCCGCCGGCCACGCGATTTCGCCGACCGGCTGCGGCCCGGGCTCTTCCTTGGCGGCTTGTTCTTCACGCTCAGCCAGCCCACGTACCCGCAGCTGCGGGGCGCCGCACTCCGGGCAAAACGCCGAGCCTTCGGGGATCGCATTGCGGCAGCTATGGCAGAGCATGGTCATGTCTGCTGTTAGTTTACCCGCCGCGCCGCTACTCCTCACCCTTATCGTCCGCATCCTCGCGCGGCAGTTCCAGCGCCACTAAGGCGAAGTGCGTCCCCGGACCTTTTTTCTCGTCGAAACCCACGATATGCTGCCGCTGGCGCGTGCCTGCCTTCAGCTCCAGGTCGCCGCCGGAGGACACCTTGCCGTGGCCGCCTTTGTTGTCATCTCGGCAGGTCAGCCCATCCTTAGTCCGGGTCGGCTCGCCCACCGGCTCGTTGTTGCGGCAGGTCAGCACCGCGCCGTACCGCGCAAGCGCTTGCTTGTAGAAGCTCAGCACCTTTTCTGATGGGTCGGACGAGACATACTCAGCCGCCTGCACTCGCAGCTTCCACGCACCGAAGCCCAGGTTTACGTCCACCGGCTTGTCATGGTCCGTCGAGTCCACAACCGCCCCAGGGTATACGGGCAAGCCAAGCGAGGCTGCGGCATTTTTCTGCACATCGACATGCGCGAACGGCACGCTCACGTGCACGTCCTTGTCTTCTCCGCTTGCGTCCTTGTTTACCCGCACCGAGCAGCCCGTCAGCACCAGCAGCACACCCGCGATCCAGAACCCTTTGCCCATCCCGCACCTCACCTGTCCGGTACGCACCGCCGCGGGTCATGGTTCCCTAGTCGTATTCCTGCCCGCTGAAATCCGACTTCGGCGGGGGAATATGTCGCTATACTGCCGTCGGGCGCGTCCGTCTTCGATCGCGCGACCTTCCCATATGGCCAAGCGCGGCAGTCCCCGCAACCCGGGCGGCAGTCTTCCCCACCCCGGCAGCGACGCGCCGCAAATCCCTGACAAGCTTTACTTCCGCATCGGCGAGGTTGCCGACCTGTGCGGAGTTCCGGCGTATGTTCTGCGCTTCTGGCAGACGGAGTTTCCGCAGCTGCGTCCGACAAAAAGCGGCACGGGGCAGCGGCTTTACCGTCGTCGCGATGTGGACACCGCGCTCCGTATCCGCAGGTTGCTGTACCAGGACGGCTATACCATCGCTGGCGCGAAGGCGATCCTGGAAACCGAATCGCTGCCCGCCGTTCTGCGCCCGCCCGCGCCTACCCCGGTGGAGCCTGCCGCCGCGCCGAACTTCAATCGGAGAGTAGATGTGCTGCGGGTCGAACTTGAAGCGATCCTGCTCCTGCTCGGGGGCAAACCGCCTGCCGCGCAATCCGTTGATGGGACCGGAGAACCTTAGCCCAGCCCGGCTTTTACCAACTCACTCACCTGCTTGCCGTCCACGCGCAGCCCAAGTCCCTTGATGCGCTCGTTCACTGCTTTCATCGCCGGACCCATTGCCTTTGAGCCCAGCGGCATCCCGCTCGCGCCCAGTTCGGCCAGCACACTCGCGACGATCGGCTGCAACTCGTCCTCGGTCGCGACTTGGGGTAGATAGCCTTCGATCAGCTTGATCTCGGCCGCTTCTTTTTCCGCCAGCTCCGGCCGGTTGCCTTTGGTGAACTGTTCCACCGAGTCCTGCCGTTGCTTGATGAGCGTACCCAGCACCGCCCGCGATTCTTCTTCCGTCAGCGGCGAACGCTTGTCGATCTCGCGATTCTTGAAGGCTGCCTTCACCATCCTGAGCGTTTCCAGGCGCACGGTGTCGCGCGCCTTCATCGCTGCCGTGATGTCCCCGTCCACCCGCCGTACCAGGCTCTCATCCGCCATTCGCGTTCCCCCTGCAAACAGTCCATTGTAGGCTGATGCCCACTTGAGGACGGCAGGCTAGAATGCAGGGCATGATCCGCAAGACCCGCCTGTTCACCCCGGGCCCCACGCCCTTGCTGCCCGCCGCGCAGTTCGCCATGGCTGCTGCCGACATGCACCACCGCACCCCGGAGTTCCGCAAGCTGTTCGAGCGAGTGCTCGTGCAGCTCAAGCAGTTCGTCGGGACCGAAAACGATGTGCTGCTGCTCGCCTGCTCCGGCACGGGCGCGATGGAAGCCTCCGTGTCGAACATCACCTCGCCCGGGGACCGGGTACTCGTGCTCTCGGCCGGTAAGTTCGGCGAGCGCTGGACGGCGCTGGCGCGGGCGTTCGGCTGTGATGTGGACGTAGTCTCGGCCCCTTACGGGCAGACCTTTTCGCTCGACGAGGTAAAGGCGGCGCTCAGGATTGAGACCCGGGCCGTGTTCATGCAGGCGACCGAAACCTCGACCGGCGTGCGCCACTGTGTCCCCGCCGTCGCGGCGCTCCTGCGCGAAAAACGGCACGATGCCTTGCTGGTCGTCGACGCGATCACCGGTCTCGGGACCACGCACTTCGATGTGGACCGGGACGTGGACATCCTGATCGGCGGCTCGCAAAAGGCCGTGATGATCCCGCCCGGGCTGGCCTACCTTTCCGTGAGCCAAAAAGCATGGGGGTCCATGAGCATCGCCTTGAACCCGCGCTACTATTTCGACCTGCGGAAGGAGCGCAAGAACGCGAAAGCGGCTGAGTCGGCGTACACCCCGGCTGTATCGCTCATCGCGGGCCTTGGGGCGGCGCTCGACTTTATCGCGGCCCAGGGTGACGGAGATTTATCGAAAGGCCGCGCCGCGCTCGTGAATAACGCCGAGCTTTGCGCCGCGATGACCCGTTCAGCCGTGCAGGCTTTGGGGCTGAAACTGTTCGCGCCGTTCGCGCCTGCCGCCGCGGTCACGGCTGTATTGCAGCCCGCCGGCGTTGACTCCGGCGTCATCGTGAAGGAGCTCAAGCAGCGTTTCGGCGCGACCATCACCAACGGCCAGGGCGAGATGAAAGGGCAGCTGTTCCGGATTGCACACCTGGGCTACTTCGACTACATGGACACGATCGCGCTTGTCGGCGCGCTCGAACATATGGCGATTGATGTGCTTAAGCTGCCGGTGCAATTAGGCCAGGCCTTGACCGCCGCGCAGAAGACCTTTGCCGAGCGCACCGCAATTATCAGTGAGCGCGCGACATGCCCATGCGGCCGGGCGCTGCACGACTGCGCGGTGCAGCCCGCGCTCGTGGGAGCCGGGCATGAAGATCCTGCTCGCAGAGAAAGTCTCTCCCGCCACCGCCGCTGTTTTCGAGGAGGAGCCCGGCTGGGAGGTGCTGACCCACGATCGAATCCCGTCGCTCGAAGCCGCGCTCGCCGATGCTGACGCCCTTGTTGTGCGTTCGGCGGTTCAGGTTACAGATGCGCTCCTGGCCCACGCGCCCAAGCTGCGCGTGATTGGGCGCGCCGGCGTCGGGGTTGACAACATCGACGCTGACGCCGCGACCCGTCGGGGCATCGTGGTGATGAACACCCCCGGTGCGAACGCGGTCGCGGTCGCCGAGCTGACCCTGGCGCTGATGTTGGCGATGGCCCGCGAGCTGCCCCGCGCCAACGCGGCGCTGCACGGGGGCAAGTGGGAGAAGAAGTCGCTTTCCGGGGCGGAGCTTCGGGGCAAAACCCTGGGCATCCTCGGCCTGGGCCGCATCGGGCTTGAGGTCGCGCGACGCGCTCGGGCGTTCGGCATGACGCTTGTCGGCCACGATCCCTTTGTCGCCCCGGCGGTCGCGCGCGAGCACGAGGTGCGTTTGGTTGCGGTTGAGGAGCTGTTCCGCGCGGCGGACTACCTTTCGCTGCACGTCGGGCTCACCCCGCAAACGCACGGCATCGTCAACGCGCAAACGCTCGCGACCATGAAGCCCGGCGCGCGTATCGTGAACTGCGCGCGCGGCGAGCTGATCGACACACCGGCCTTGGTTTCGGCTTTGAAAGAGGGCAAGCTCGCCGGGGCCGCGCTCGATGTGTTCGAGCAGGAACCGCTCAAAGATTCGCCCCTGTTCGGCCTGCCCAATGTGCTGCTGACCCCGCATATCGCCGGCTCAACCGCCGAGGCCCAGGAAGCAGTCGGCATCCAAATTGCCGAGCAGGTGCGGGCGTTTCTCAAGCTGGGTGTCGTGCAAAACGCGGTCAACTCGCCCTCCCTCACGCACGAGCAGTATCTGGTGCTCGCGCCCTATGCTGACGCCGCCGAGCGCCTGGGCGCGATGCTGGCGCAGCTGCTGCCGTCCGATGGCGGGGGCCTCGAAAGTATTACGCTGGCCTGCTCCGGCGCGTTGGCCGAGTCGAAAACCGAGATGGTCCGCAACGCCGCGCTCGCCGGCGTCTTAGGGTCGACTGCGGGCGCGAACGAGGGTGCCAACCGCATCAACGCCGCTCAGATCGCGGGCGAGCGCGGCATCCGCGTACACGAGGACCCACAGATGGGCCCGACCGCGGTCGCGCTCACGCTGCACACCCGCGACGGCGCGCGGCTGTCCGCCCGCGCTGGGGTGGCGCTCGCCTCGCAAGCGCCGCGCCTGCTTGCGTTTGAAAGTACTCCCATCGAAGCGCCGCTCCAGGGCGCGCTCTTGTTTGTCCGCAACTCCGACGTGCCGGGGGTGATCGGCAAGCTCGGCACGGTGGTTGGTGAGCACGGGGTCAACATCGCGAACTTTGCCCTAGGCCGGGCGGAAGGCGGTGGCTCGGCGTTGGCCGTGATGGAGATCGACGACGAACCTACCCCGGCGTTGCTCAAGCAGCTGCGCGCGGTTGAGGCGGTGCACGAGGTGCGTCCCGTGAGTCTGCCGCTCTTGTAAAGGGGGCCGCTCCGATACAATCGGGAGAGCAATCCAGCTCTCCCGAGGTCCCTCTTTTGCCGTTGTATGAGTACCGCTGTGAAGCCGAAGGTCACCGCTTCGAGAAAATCCAGAGCTTTTCCGCTCCCGAGCAGACGGAATGCCCAAAGTGCGGCAGCCTAAGCCACCGGCTGCTGTCCGCGCCCGCGATCCAATTCAAGGGGTCGGGGTTTTACCTGACGGACTACGGCAAGGCCGGCGGTGCGAAGGCCGGCGCAAAAGAGGGCGGTGGGTCTGAGTCCAAGGGAAGCTCCGAGGCCAAACCAAGCACGGACGGCGCGAAAAGCAGTGCGCCAGCGGCAGCTCCGTCCAGCGCGCCCGCAAGTACACCTAGTTCAGGTTCGAGCGGCAGCTCCGGTTCGACCGGCTCCAGCACTTAGGGCAAGTTAAGTCTTCGCAGACTTCTTTTTATCACGTGTTTTCTTCGCGGCCGCTTTCCGGTCCGTCTTCTCCTTTGCAGCGGATGCGGTTCCTTCCGGCGCGGGCGGCACTTTCCCGCCTTCCCGGCGCGCTTCCGATAGCCCAATGGCAATCGCCTGCTTCGGATTCGTGACTTTTTGCCCGCTGCCGGACTTCAGCTTACCCTCCTTGAGTAAGTGCAGCTCGCGTCCGACTGCTTCCTTCGCTTTGTCGCCGTACTTAGCCATGCCTGCCTCCTATACCTGCAATGCGGGCGCGGGTAGGATCTCCTCGACATCAACCCATGCCGTCGGATAGACCCCGGTATAACATGCCACGCAATAACCCTCGCCGTGGCCGCCGTCCACCGCTTGCTTGACTCCGTCGAGCGATAAGTAGGCAAGCGAGTCGGCCTCGATATACCGGCATATCTCGGCGATGGAATTGTTGGCGGCGATCAAATCTTTCTTGCTCGGTGTATCAACCCCGTAGAAGCACGGGGAAACCGTCGGCGGACAGGAAATCCGCAGGTGAACCTCGCGCGCGCCGGCCGCCCGGACCATCCGTACAATTTTGCGGGAGGTCGTCCCACGGATGATCGAATCGTCGATCAGGATGACCCGCTTGCCTTCGAGCAGGTTCCGCACCGGGTTCAATTTCAAGCGCACCCCGAAGTCGCGCACCTTTTGCTCGGGCTCGATAAAGGTGCGGCCTACATAGTGGTTGCGGATGAGCCCGAACCGGAACGGCAGCCCGGCCTCTTCCGCATAGCCGAGCGCCGCGGTCACGCCCGAGTCCGGCACCGGCACGACCACATCGGCCGGTACGGGAGCTTCCCGCGCCAAACGCCGGCCCATGGCTTCGCGCGAATCCTGCACCCAGCGCCCGAAGACCCGCGAGTCAGGCCGGGAAAAGTACACGTGCTCAAAGATGCAGGAGCTACGCGCGACCCCGGTTTGGTAGCGCCGCGAGGTGATGCCCTCGGCCGAGACCATGATCAGCTCGCCGGGCTCGACATCCCGCTCGTACTTGGCATGGAGCAGGTCGAAAGCGCAGGTTTCGGACGCGAAGACAATGGTGTCGGGGCCGTTCGCGTTCGCGATGCGGCCCATCGACAGCGGACGGAACCCGCGTGGGTCACGCGCCGCGAACATGCGGTCGCGCGTCATCATCACGAGCGAAAACGCGCCGTCCACCTGCCGCAGTGAGTCGGCGATTGCGTTCACCAGCGTGCCTTCGCGCGAGTGCGCGATGAGCTGGACGATGATTTCGGAATCCGAGGTGGTCTGGAAGAACGCTCCGGCGCGTTCGAGCTTCGCCCGCACCTGCCCTAGGTTCACAAGGTTGCCATTGTGCGCGATCGCGATCAAGCCCTTGGTCGAGTCGACACGGATGGGTTGTGCGTTGAGCAGCGCCGAGTCGCCGGTGGTCGAGTAGCGCGTGTGCCCGATCGCCATCCCGCCCTTGAGCCGCTGGAGCACATCCTCGGTGAAGATATCGGAGACCAGGCCCATGCCCTTGATGTTTTGAAGGCTCTGCCCGTCGGCGGTGGCAATCCCCGCCGACTCCTGCCCGCGGTGCTGGAGCGCGTAGAGCGAAAGGAAAACCTGGCGGGCGGCTTCAGGATGGCTATAGATGGCGGCCACCCCGCACTCTTCGCGGAAGCCGTCGACCGGCTCGCGCTGGGTGCGCTCGTTGCTGAGGGCTGCTAATTCCGCCGGGGTCGTAGCGCCCGGCATCCCCTCGACCAGCAACAGGCTCACGCCATCACCTCGGCTACGACGGGCGAGGTTGCGAGAGTTTCTTCGAGCGAGTGCGACCAGGGCTCTTCCAGCTCCGAAATATGTGTATCGATGAGGGTAAGCAGCTGTTTTGGCTCGAACTCGTGCTTATCTCCGTCAGGTCGGCGCGAATACTCGATCCGAATGCGGAAGTCTCCTTCTGTAACATGACCGAGTCGCATGGTACCTATCTTCTCGCCCCGGAGCTGAGCTTCGATCTGTTCATAATTATCAGGAGCACAAGCGACCACCACCCGCGGTGTTTCACAGAAGAGCCATTGACAAGGCTCCATGCCTCGATAAGCCCAGAACAGAACATCAACCCCCGTGCCAGCCTGTAAGCAGCTTTTCGCTAGGGATACCGCAAAACCTCCGCTTACCACATCACGCGCTCCACTAATCAGTTCGCTTTCCGCTAACTTCGCAAGAACGGCTTGCATACTCTGTAAGACGACATGGTTTCCGTGCCGAATGAACTCAGTCGGGGGCTTTCCCCACAGTTTGCCAAACACCACCTTGGCGT
>CAXTUV010000058.1:0-9161 GCA_964247445.1 uncultured Acidobacteriaceae bacterium
GGGTCGAGCGTACCGGGCCCACTCCCTTGGACGGGAACTTCGCCTTATAGCTGTCCGCAAGGATACTTTCCGCAATCTTCGAGAACTGTTTATCCCCCTGCTTATTTTCTTTAAGCGATTGGCTGAGCAGCCCGACAGCTTTCTCATATCCAAGCGTTTGCGCATACGCTCGGAGCGCGCCGTACTTGCTGATGTAATAGTGCACCGCGGCCTGCGCCATGCTGATCGCGGCCAAGTCGCGCTCCTCAGGACCAGTCACCTCCCGGCGCAAAACCGCATTGGCTCGATCAATCCCTTCGATGACGAAGTTCTCCACCGATTCAGGACCTTCATCCAGCAAGGCAAAAATCTTTTCAAGCCGTTTCACCTGCTTTTTGTTGATGTCGGCTCCGGTCTTGAACAACCTCTTCAACTGCGGATTCGCAGCTTCATTCGCGCTTTCAGCAGACTGCTCCATACTGTCTTTTTGCGCGCTCAACACAGCACTCAGTTCCTTGACGAACAATCTTTGTAGGCCGCTCGTTACCATGGCTCTTAAATCCTTTCCAAACCTCAACTGATATCGCAGGATGGTCCGCGCCCACATCTCAGTTGCCTTCGCTTGCGCAAATCGGCTTGCAGTCCGGCGAAAGGCTTCCTCCGCGTACGCACAACGCCGCGCGTGCCACGATCAACTTACTGAGCACACCCACTTTTGAAAGGCTTCCCCATGAAGATGCGCAGCATCGATGATCTCTTGTACGTCAGCCTCACCTATCTTCACAACTTTGAGCAGCAGGTAGCTGAGAAAGCTCCCGAGATGTCGCAAGCTTGCACGAACCCGCAGCTGAAGGATGCCTTCGCGAAAACCGAGTCCAAGAGCCGTGAGTACGCCCAGCGGATTGAGCAGGTATTCGGGCACCTCGGCAAGCAACCGAAAAGTGAAGACAATCCCATCGCCAAAGCGATGATCAACGAGGTTGACAACATGATCGCGAACACCGAACCGTCAGCCGTGCGTGATGCGGCGCTGATCGTTGCCGCGAATCAGCAGCAGTCCTATCGGGTGGCGGCTTACGGCTCCCTACACCAATATGCCGGGCTGATCGGCAAGGATGAAGCGGTTAAGCTGCTCCAGGAGTCACTCCAGGACAGTAAGAACGGCGACCAGAAGTTCACCAATATCGGTGAAACCCAGGTTAACCAAGAGGCAGCACAACAGCCTGTCGGTGTCTAGCACTGTCCTTGCGGAAACAAGCCGGCTCTCGAGCCGGCTTTTTCGTGCGTTCCAGATTGAGACCGCCTTCCCGTTTTGGTACTTCCGTGCTTTTTTCCGCGCCGACGGCGACTGCAATGTAGGCAAAGCGGGAGACACTGAATCGGAAGCCGGACGTATACTCGGCATGGTTTTAACTTCCGCGTCGGTGAACATCGCGGGGTAATTCCGGCTTCAGAGTGGAGCTCGTTTGACGCATACATCGGCAGAGGCGACGGTTGAGGTTCTAGAAGGGGACGCGGCGGCCGACGTTCGTGAGCTCACCAGCAGTCGTACCGTCGCGGCAAGCGCCATGTGGAATTTGCTTGGCCGCTTGGGACCGCTCATTATCGCCGTCCTGGTAACCCCTCTTTTGGTGCACCTTTTGGGACCTAGTCGCTGGGGCGTATTCACCATTGCGCTCTCGCTGGTCGGCATTTTCTCGATTTTTGATTTCGGGATTGGCCGCTCGCTTACGCGAAGCATCGCGGAACTGTTGGTGGACAACAAGCGGGCGGAAGCCGCGTCCATTGCTCGGTCCGGCATTGCGGCCCTGAGCCTATTTGGAATCCTCGGAGGCGCGCTGCTGGCTTCGGTTGCGCGCCTATGGGTCGACCATGGCCTGCACATTCCCCTAGCGATTCATGATCAGGTGCTCCGCTCCATCTATGTACTTTGCCTGTCGGCTCCAGTCGTCCTGCTGTCCTCGGCGCTATGGGGTGTTCTGTCGGCGTTTCAGCGGTTTCGCGCAGCCAATTTGGCCAACATTCCCGTGAGCGCGATGTACTACTTGGGTCCGCTGCTCGTTCTGCACTTCATCAACTCACTTGTAGCTGTGATCACGGTCCTTGTGCTTTGCCGCGTCGCAAATGTGATCGCGTATTGGATCATCTGCGTGCGCGCCCTTCCGGAGTTGAAGCACGCGCGCGTGGAACTGCGGACACTTGGCCCCGTGATGCGCACGGGCGGATGGATGACCGCGTCCAATGTGGCTTGGCCCATCCTCACCTATGTGGACCGATTCATCATCGCATCGGTGCTGTCGGCCGCTGCAACAGGCTACTATTCCACCCCGCTTGACCTCGTTCTACGGTTTGCGATCGTTCCTGTCGCCATCATGAACACAGCTTACCCGGCCATGGCGGCCAGCTATCGCAATGCTCCAGAAACCACCTCGAACCTGTTCCGCCGGTCGCTTCTCACCGTAGCCGCGCTGCTGTTCCCCGCATCGCTGGCCTGTGTCGCCCTCAGCCACTGGATTCTAACAATCTGGCTCGGCGCGCCGTTTGCCGACCATGCATCCGTTGTGCTGCGCTGGCTGGGTGTGGGGGTCTTGCTTACGAGCATTGATGCGGTCGTGGCGGGGTTGCTGGACGGCATCGGCAAGGCGAGCGTCAACGCGAAGTTCTCATTTGTGGAGCTTGCCCTTTACATCCCGGTACTCACGGTTCTGGTACGCACAACCGGGATTGAAGGTGCCGCCATGGCTTGGGCGCTTCGGTGCGGGTTGGACTTTGTGCTGCGTCTGTGGCTGGCCGAGCGGCTGTATGCGCCGCTTCGCCCCGCTGTGCGAAGCCTGGTACCCCTACTAGGCGGCCTGCTTGGCGTGCTGCTGCTTACAGCGCTGACCGCGACTAGTGCCATTGCGCCGTTGGTTGTCGGCGGCTCCGGTCTGCTGATCGCCTTTCTGCTTTGGCGGTCGCTTTCCATGGGCGAGCGTACCAAGCTGCACTCTACCGCGAGCCGGTTCGTCCCGCTGTTGCGCGCCGCTCAGCGCTGAGTCAACGGGTTGCGGTCTGCTTATCCCGGAGCTGTCCCCGATTTTGATCCCTCACCCATCCCGAGCGCAAGCGCCACATCTCGCCGTGCACCGCGATCGGTTTGCCGCTCGTGGAGAACCATTCCACGCGCGTCTTCGGCC
Source organism: uncultured Acidobacteriaceae bacterium (assembly GCA_964247445.1). Lineage (GTDB taxonomy): Bacteria > Acidobacteriota > Terriglobia > Terriglobales > Acidobacteriaceae > EB88. The sequence goes on from CAXTUV010000058.1 coordinate 3,156, forward strand.
CCGGGGGGAAGATCAGGTTCGTCATCGCGATCGTTCCACCCTGCGCGAACGCCTCGACCGAGGAACGGTCCACAATCAGATCCACGTCGAGGGCCCGCCCTGCCGCGAGCGGCGCATCGGTCCGGGTCAGGAAGCCTTCGCCGATGGTAAGGCCCGCGTGGGTCCGGTCCACGTAAAACTGCCCCTGCGCGCGATCAAAACCCACATCGGTCCAGTGTTGTTCGTCGGACCGCAAGCGCAGTCCGAACCCAGTTTCCTCGCCAGAACTGAAGCGCGCTCGCAGCTCAAACGGACTGTCGGCGGCAAACAAGGCCGGGCTTCCCAGCTTCGCGGCAAAAGGTGCAGCCGCGCCCTCGCGCAGCCCCGCCACCACCGGCGCTTGGCGCAGCGCCAAGCCGTCCGTATCGCTGACCAGCGTAAGCTGCCGGCCAAGGCTCATCTGCCCGCGCCAGGGCGAGGTCGGCAGCAGCTTCGCATACTGCCAGTTGCTCATCCAGCCGAGCAGCACCGGCGGCTCGCCCGAAGGAATGCCGTTGAAGCTGATCGCGCAATAGTCGTCCTTGCCGTAGTTGGTCCACCCGTGCGCGCCCGGCTGCGCGGACGGGATAAATCGCGTCCCGTCGAAGCTGCCGAGGAAGTACTGCTCGCCCGACCCGCCTTGAAGCGCGCCGGGGTTCAGCCCTACCTTCATCGCCCACATACCCGGGCCCTTGCCGTCGCCGGCAGGGATATGGAGCAGGTCCGGGCACTCCCAATCGCCGGAAACAGCGCCGGCCGGCCCGAAGGTGCTGATCTGCTTCCAGCTCTTCAGGTCCGGCGCCGCGTACAGCAGCACCTGATGCTGCTTGGGAAGCGCGACCGCCATCAGCCAACGCTTGGCGGCCTCATCCCAGGTCACGCTCGGGTCGCGAAAGTCAGGGAGGTGCAAATCAAGCACGGGGTTGCCGGAGTACTTCGTCCAAGTGCGTCCGTTGTCGAGCGATACGGCCAGGTCTTGCGTCTCATGCGGCGGCGCGGGCGGGTCGGCATTGCCGGTATACACGGCCACCAGGCACTCGGGCAGCCTCCCGCAAAGACCGCTGGTATTGCCCCGGTCCACGACCACGCTGCCCGTGAAGATAGCGATGCCGTCCCCTTCCGCGATCGCCACAGGCAGCTCGCGCCAGTGCAGCAGGTCGGGCGATACGGCATGGCCCCAGCTCATGTGCCCCCACTGGTCTCCGAAGGGGTTGTGCTGGAAGAATAGGTGGTACTCGCCGCGATAGAAAATCAGCCCGTTAGGATCGTTGGTCCAATTCTTTCGCGGCGAAAAGTGAACCTGCGGGCGGTATGGTTGGTTGTAAATATTCGTCTGCGCCCAGCCCGCAGCCGCCAGCGCGGACGCCGCCGCGAACAGAAGCTTCTTCATGCGCGCAAGCGTAAGGGATGGCCGGGAAGGCTGTAAAGCGCGCTCCCGGTGCGCCTATTGGCTCACGCATCCGCTGATCTGCTAGGCTTCCAGCCAAGATGCGCACGCTCGCCCTCGCCGCCCTCCTCCTGCCCGCCGCACTTCCTGCCCAACAAGATATCAACGGTTACCAGCCTAAGTGGTGGAAGGAGGCCGTGATCTATCAGGTGTATCCCCGGTCGTTTCAGGATTCAAACGGTGACGGCATCGGCGACCTCAACGGGATTACATCGCGGTTGGATTACCTTCAAAAGTTGGGGGTCGATGTAATCTGGCTTTCGCCGCACTATGACTCGCCGAATGCGGACAATGGCTACGATATTCGCGACTACCGCAAGGTCATGACGGAGTTCGGCGACAACGCCGCCTTTGACCGCATGCTCCGGGAGATTAAAAAGCGGCACATGCGCCTGATCGTCGATTTGGTGGTCAACCATACCTCGGACGAGCACCGCTGGTTCGTCAACTCGCGCTCCTCGCGCGATAGTCCCTACCGCAACTACTACATCTGGCGCGACGGTGAAAATAGAAATACACAGCCGCCGAACAACTATCCGTCTTTCTTCTCGGAGCCGGCTTGGACATTGGATCACCAAACTAATCAATGGTACCTTCACTATTTCGCCGTGAAGCAGCCGGATTTGAATTGGGACAACCCAAAGGTACGCCAAGATGTGTATTCCATCATGCGCTTCTGGCTGGATAAGGGTGTGGACGGATTCCGCATGGACGTCATTACTCTTATTTCCAAGCAGCCCGGCTTGCCCGATCTTACCCCGGATCAGCTCAAGCACTTCCCTGACATCTATGCGGCCGGACCGCACCGCAATCAGTACTTAGAAGAAATGAACCGCGAGGTCTTATCTAAGTACGATGATATGAGCGTCGGCGAGGCGGCCGGCATCTCACTCGCGCAAACGCCGGATCTAGTGGACGAGCGGCGGCATGAGCTGAATATGATTTTTAACTTCGACGCGGTCTCGCTTGCAGGCGGCGATGGAGGAACCTTCAAGAAATATAAGCTGCCCGACCTGAAAGCGATTTATGATCGGCACGCAGCGAGCTTGGACAGGCATACGTGGGACACTGTTTTCCTTTCCAACCACGACAACCCGCGCGTGGTGTCCACGTTTGGCGATGACTCGACGCCCGAGTTTCGCGTCCGCTCCGCCAAGCTGATCGAGACCATGATTCTTACCCTGCGGGGTACTCCCTTCCTATACCAAGGGGATGAGCTCGGCATGACCGACTATCCATTTACCGGAATTTCACAGTACAACGATATCGCGGCCAAGAACGCTTACAGTGCCCAGGTACTTACCGGCAAAGTGCCGCAAGCGGTTTTTCTCAGCAATCTTGCCCGTGTGTCACGGGATAACTCGCGCACCCCAATGCAGTGGACGGCGCACCCTGGTGCCGGGTTCACGAGCGCGAGCGCAAGACCTTGGCTTGCGATCAACCCCAATTACCAAAGCATTAACGCCGAGCAAGAGCAGGCAGACCCCGATTCGATCCTCAACTACACCCGGCAGGCAATCGCCCTGCACCATTCCGTTAAAGCTTTCACGTACGGCGACTACACAGACCTGAGTCCTTCCGACCCGTCTGTATATGCGTACACTCGCACACTCGGCATGGACCACTATCTAATCACCTTGAATTTCAGCGCCAAGCCCGCGAGTTACACGCTTCCAAAAGATGTGAAGCCTACAGAATTGAAGCTCGGCAATCTTCCGACAAAGGAGCTCGGAGCCGCCACGCTTCATTTGAAGCCATGGGAAGCGCGGGTTTACCGGTACTGAACGGCCTGAGTTCACACTCATTGCTGCGGCCCGTTATACTCGCGCTCGATATGAAAAGTCCGATTCGCCTCTCTCGCCGTGCCTTCGGCCGCTTGCTGCCCGCCACCGCCGCCGCAGCCGCCTTCCCACCGCCAGCCCCGGCGCAAACCGCATCCACCTCAGCCGGACAACCGTTCCCCGAGGGTTTCCTCTGGGGCTCCGCGACTGCGTCGTACCAGGTGGAAGGCGCGGTGAAGGAGGACGGCCGCGGCACGTCCATTTGGGACACCTTCGCGCATACGCCGGACAAGACGCACAACGGCGATACGGGCGATGTGGCGGATGACGACTACCACCGCTACAAGGAAGATGTCGCGATCATGAAGGAGTTGGGCCTGAAGACCTGCCGATTTTCGATGGCGTGGCCGCGCATCTTCCCCAATGGTACCGGCCAGCCTAACCCGAAGGGTCTGGACCACTACCAACGCTTTGTCGATGAGCTGCACGCCAACGGCATCGAGCCGTACTGCACGCTTTACCATTGGGATTTGCCGCAGCCACTCGAAGACAAGGGCGGCTGGCAGAACCGGGCCACTTCAGAAGCCTTTGCCGCATATGCCGGCTATGTCGCGGGTAAGTTGTCCGACCGCATCGGCCACTTCATGACTACGAATGAGATCGAGACATTTACGGACTTAGGGTACGGCACGGGCATTCACGCGCCGGGCCTCAAGCTGGCCGGTACGCAGGCCTTCTATCAGGTCTGCCATAATGCGGTTCTGGCACACGGGTTAGCCGTGCAGGCGATCCGCGCGGCCGCGAAACCCGGGACACAAGTGGGTTTGGCTGAGAACAGCTCCATGCCGGTTCCCGCCGTCGCTGCTGAAGAGCACATCGCCGCAGCCCGCACGGCCATACGGGAAGAAAATGCCCGATATATGAACGTGATTGTGACGGGCAAGTACACCGACGCGTACTTGAAGAAACTTGGCCCAAACGCGCCTAAGTTCACCGAAGCGGACATGAAAGCGATCTCCTCGCCGATCGACTTCGCTGGCCTCAATATCTATACGCCTACTTATGTGATGGCGGACAGTGCCAGCGAGTTGGGGTACAAGGTAATTTCCTTTCCGTCGTCCTACCCGCATATGTTATCCCCATGGCTTCATATCGGCCCGGAAGCCCTGTACTGGGGACCGAAGCTGGCGCACGAGGTTTGGGGTCTGAACACGATGTACATCACTGAGAATGGCGCATCAGCGGATGATCAGCTGACTGCCGATGGACAGGTATTTGATACGGACCGGACGATGTTTCGGCGGAATTGTCTAACCCAGTTGCAACGCGCGGCAAGCGAGGGTGTGCCGGTGAAAGGCTATTTCCTGTGGAGCCTGCTCGACAACTACGAATGGGCGGACGGCTATGAGAAACGGTTCGGAATCACGTATGTGGATTTCAAAACGCAAAAAAGAACGCCGAAGTTGAGCTCGCGATTTTACAAAGCGACGATCGCGGCGAACTCGGTGGCGTGAGAAGGCGCGGCGGTTCTCTCCGAGCCGCCGCGGCGTCTAACCTATCATCATGGTCCGTTTTGTTTTCGGTCTGCTCCTTGCCGTTCCTGCTGTTGCTCAAAAAGGCCAAACGGCCCCGCATGCCACCGTCATCCGCCCGACGGCCCTGTACTTGCAGGCCGATACGGGCGCTGACAAGCTCGCGACCGTAACGCCGGGGCGAGAGCTTACCATCCTGGGGCGCGGGCAGGGCTGGCTGCAGGTGCAGGCCAATACCGACGAGGAAACGGTACGCGAGCAGGACCGGCCTGTGTTCTCGAACACGCAAGAGGAGCACCCGGTTTCCGGGTGGATCCAGGACACAGCCGCCGTCACCGCTGACACCCCGAACGGGGAGGCCGTGCTGTTCGGCGAAGCGATCTCGTTCGAGCAGGCGGCCAGCGCCCCGCACCCGCCGGCGGATGCCGCGCTCTCCGCGCGGCGGCTGTACCGGCTGGACGCGGAACTGTTTCCGACGGGTTCCCGTGCCGCCGAGGCGGCCTGGCGCTCGGCCGACATCCGCTGGCAGCTTCAAAAAGAAGATGCGGCGACGCTGCCTTCGGCGCATGAGAAAGAAGCCTATCTGCGCCAGCAGCCGGATGAGTCGGAGATGAAAAAGATTGAAAAGCAGTACGCGCAAACCAAGTGGGCGACATACGCGGCATACGAGCTGATCGATAACAAGTTGTGCGGGGATTGGCAAGGCACGGAGCAATGCCCGGAGAAAGAGGCGACTTACTATACGAAGTTTGTGGAGCAGTATCCTGAATCGCCCAAGTCTCCGCAGGCTTTTTATGAGGCTGCTTGGCGCTACGCCTGCGCGGGCGACTTATGGGCGGCTGACAATAACGACAAACATGCCGCTGACGACCGGAAACGCTCGATCGACTTAGCCGGGCAGTTAGTCCTGCACTACCCCACGACGGACTACGCGACCCGCGGAGCCTCGCTGGCATTTCGGGTGCAGCATGGGATCGCGGTGTATGGGAGCGACCGGCAGTAGAGCCTCCATAGCGGGCTGAACCACTTAGGTACGCCCGTTGTTTTCTCCGCAAACCTATGCGGCTTGAATGCTATAAACGACCGAGCCACCCGGCCGAAAAGGATCCCCCGCGCCCCCGTGAACGATTACCTGCTCTCCACCATCCTCGGCATCGTTGAAGGCTTGACCGAGTTTCTGCCCGTCTCTTCGACCGCGCACCTCCGCATCGCCGAAGCGCTCCTGCAT
>CAXTUV010000058.1:9172-10718 GCA_964247445.1 uncultured Acidobacteriaceae bacterium
GACCCGTTTTGGAAGATGTACACGATCGTCATCCAACTCGGGGCGATCCTCGCGCTGGTGCTCCTATTCCTCAATCGCATCGTGACGTTTGTCCGCACGTTTCCACGCGGAGAGGGCCGCGACCATACTGCACTCACCCACCCGCTTACGCTGGTAACGGTGGCGTTCGTTTGCACCGCCATCCCTTCGTTCCTGCTTGAGAAAGTCGTGGGCAAACATTTGGAGTCGCTGACCGTAATCGCGTGGTCGCTGCTCGTGGGCGGCATCGCTATGTGGGCGATCGATGCTTGGAGCTCCCGGCGCGACAACCCGACTAAGGACGTCGACTCCATGGGTCCGGGCCAAGCCGCCTGGATCGGCTTCTGCCAGGTGCTGTCGGCGGTATTCCCGGGCACCTCGCGCTCCATGTCCACGATCACCGCCGGCCAACTCGCCGGCATGACCCGCCCCGCCGCGCTTGAGTTCTCGTTCCTGGTCTCGATCCCCGTAATGGTCGCCGCCACGGGCTACGAGTTCCTGAAAACCATCCACCCCAGCCGCAAACACCTCGCCGAAGCCGCCGCGAATCACGAGTCCATCGCCCCGCTCGTCATGACCGGCCACAACTGGGTCGTGCTCGCGATCGGGTTCGTCGTGTCGTTCGTCGTAGCCCTGGGCGTGGTGGGCTGGTTCCTGGGCTACGTGCGCCGGCACGGGTTCGGGGTCTTCGCGGTATACCGGATTGTGGTGGGGCTCGCCCTTATGTTCTTCGGCGGCAGCTTAATACATGCCTGATTCTTTATCACTCGAATGTGATAGTAGGAAGTCAGCATTTAAAGTTGCGAAGCTTGGCAGGCGTTGATTCGCCCGACGCCCTGCCAAGCCTGCGCTTGGGTCTCGCTAGGTGGCAAGTTCGCCTCGTCCCTCCTCAGAGACATAAAAAGAGTTACCCTCTTTCACAATCCATCCAGCTCGCGTGTTCTCAATAAAATTTTGCGAAGCATTCGACAATCGGCCTTGATTATTTGCACTCAAAGCCTGAGTGACGTCCCGAGTTGCGATGCGATGTTTCTGTTGCGCATCGTGCAGCCACGGCGCAGTAGCGAGAAACTTTCTTCTTTGGTTGCTGGTCGCTTCTTTATGCTTCAAAAATGTCGCCAGGGTTTGTTCAACTTTTGCATGCGTTTCAGCTTCATATAGCGCAGCCGTTGCAGCTGGAAGCCCTTGCGCCGAGGCGATATTTTCCCCAGCGTCGAGCTTTCTTCCGTCAAGCTTTGCAAAGAGCTTCTCCGATTCCTGCGTCAGCCACCCCTCGCTTCCTTCACCTATGAAGCATACCGCTCCTACCCTGATTTCGAGCTTCGCTTCCAGCATACTGCCCCCTCATAGCAAATAATGGATTCCTATCGGAGCCCTAATGGAGGAATATAGGCAGAATTTTTACAGCTAAATCAGCACGTCAGATGCGTGCCAGGGAATACATCATTGTGCGTGAGACATTGTCAGGTTCGCCCGACACGGGCGCTTCTCGATCGCTTGGACCTGTGCTGCCTACTGACTTTGCATG
>CAXTUV010000059.1:0-10689 GCA_964247445.1 uncultured Acidobacteriaceae bacterium
CGACGCGGAAGCGCGCAGAAAAATCCAGATGCTCCACAATCGCTTGGAAAGCGGCGAGGATTTCGGTACCCTCGCCGCCAACTTCTCAGAACGCGCCGACAATGCTTCAAGCGGCGGCGACATGGGTTTCTTCCCCGAGTCGCAGATGCGCTCGGACCCGGCGGTGTATGACGCGGTAGCCAAGCTGAAACCTGGGCAGATCACGGATGTTTTGCCGCTGCTCGACCCGAACACCCGCAAGCCGGCGGGCTATGCCGTGTACCGCTTGATGGACCGCGAAGCAGCCGGACAGCGCGACCTGAATGATCCGCGCGTCCAGCAATCGATTCGGCAGCAGCTCAGGGAAACGCGGTCGCAGCTGCTCAAAAACGCCTACCTGGAAGTCCTTCGCGACCAGGCGCGCGTCGAGAACTACTATGCGGAGGAAATTTTCAAGCGGAGCCCCCAGTGATGCGTTTCGGTATTCTCGGCTTCGGGCATCATGCGGCCAAGCGACTGATGCCGGCGTTTCGCGGCGCGCGCGGCGCGCAGCTTGGCGGCTTGTGGCGGCGCGACCCGGTAAAGGCGCAAGCGGATGCGGAAAAGTTCAACATCCCGCATGTCTTCAGCTCGGCGCAGGAGCTGTGCGCCTCGCCTGAAATCGATGCGGTTTTCGTCGTTTCGCCCGATGCATTGCATCACGAGCACGTGCTGCTCGCGCTCAGGGCGGGTAAGCCGACTCTGTGCGAAAAGCCGCTCGCGATGAACACAGCCGAGGCGGAAAACATGCTGGCCGTCGCCGAGCAGGCGGGCGTGCTGTTCGGCGTGGCGCAAAATATGCGTTACAACCTGGCCGTCGACCTCATGCGCCGCTGGATCGCGGAAGGCAAAGTCGGCTCGCCCCAGCTCGCGCATGCGCAGTTCTGCCACGAAGGCGGGCAAAGCCCACGCGTCTGGATCACCGACCCCGCGCTCGCGCTCGGCGGCCCGATCGGCGATGTCGGCATCCACTGCATCGATGCCCTTTGCTATGTGCTGGGCGACTCCGTTACCGCGGTTTCGACCCTGGCTCACCGTGACGCGGCTTCGGGCCCTGTGGAGTCGCATGCCGTGGTTGGGCTTGAGTTTCGCTCCGGGGCGATGGGCACGGTGACCGTGACCACGCGCGCGGCTTACAGGTCGCTCATCGAGGTGGTGGGCAGCCATGGATCACTCTCCTGCGAGGACGCCCTGACCGTCGACCGCCCGGTCTCGCTCATACTGCGCCAGGGTGGTCAAGTCGTGCTGGAGCAGCCGGTTTCGAACGCTGATGCTTTCACGCGCATGCTCGACGGCTTCGCGGAAGCGGCTGTAGGGCGGGGCACGTATCGCGCCCCGGGCGCGGAAGGCTTAGCGAACCAGCGCGTACTGGATGCAGCGTACCGGTCGTGGACGCAAGGGCGGAGCGAAAAGATCACCTAGGGACAAGCAGTATGGTCCGAATGGGCGGCTGCGACAGGCCCCTCAGAACTTCCGAGCTGATCACTGGGCCTACGCGGACTCTTGTTCTCTCCTAAGCTTGATCGTGGTTAGGAGGAGCGGGGTGAGCGGCGCGCTCCGGTCTTTGGATCACCGCTCCTATGCTGTTCGACACCGGCAACTACCGTTCAGCGCCCCGTACTCGCCCTCCGGCGCGCAGTTCCGCCGCGAGCCCCTCCAGGAAAGTCGCCGGGCTCACCGCCTCCGGCACCTGCGCTTCCATCCTGACGGCCATCTCAGTGCCAGCTTGCCGCGAGCGCTTCGGACGCGGCATACGGCAAGTCGAGCCGGCGCGGCGTAGCTTTCCATGAGCAGCAAATCAGCCGCGGTGAACCTGGCGAGGCAGTCCGCCGGCAGACCACTTGCAGCGACTGCTTCTAGAGGAGACATAGACAGCGAAGGGGTGAACAGGCCCGTGCAGGGAACGGCAGCGGCCGGAAGGTTGCGCTCGTGCACCACCAGCGTTCCAGCGGCCAGGTCGCCCAGGCGCTGCTGATGCCGCGTCCAAAAGATTGAGGCCGCCCCGGCAGCGTACAGCGCGGGCAGGAAATCGATGATCCGCAGCAGATTGCCCAGCAGCGCCTCCCAAAAGGTCAGCGCGCGCCCGCTTGCGCCGATTACTCGGAGCCGCAGGATGCGTTTGCCCGGCGTTTGCCCTTTCCAGAAAGCCTCAAACAAAGCGAAGTAACCCCATCGCAGAAGAAACGGGACGAGGATCTATGCCGCCCGCTCCATGCGCCGGCCCGCCTGGCAGCCGCACATCCGCCATCGCGCAGCAGATAAGCGCGGCGAGAAACGCTCCGCGTTAGAGAACGTAGGCCACAAACAGCGCGAGCCTGCGGCTGCCCAACCCAAGCGCGACCAGCTCGGGGGTGGCGATGCTAAGCTTGTCTCCGTCAGGCATCCGGCGCTCCTCTCCTCGAAACGAGTGATAACGAAGCTCTGGATCAGCAAGCGCAGGCCCGGCTGGGAGCAGCTGGCCGCGCTCGTCGATCGCGCGCTAACCGGGATGGCTTGCCGAGCCTCCGGCCGGTCGAGCTGCGCACCCTGGCGCTTGCGTACCGCGAAGCGGCAGGCGATCTGTCACAGGCGCGGGAGGACCGCTCGGCCCGTACGCTTGCCTCGGAGCTGAACGCGCTCGTCAGCTGTGCCCACGGGTTGATGTACGCGCAGGCGCGACGCGGCGGGATTCGCGCTGTTCTGCATTTCTTTGGCTTAGACTATCCGGCGCTGTTCCGCCGCCTCCTGCCGTATGTGTTGTTTTCGCTCACACTCCTGGCGGGCGGCGCGCTGTTCGGGGCACTCCTTGCGGCGGCCCACCCGCAGTTTGCGCTGCATCTCCTTGGCCCGCGGATGATCTCCACCATCGAGGCGCACCGGATGTGGACCGAGAGCATCAACGCCATCGCTCCCGCGGCTTCGAGCGGCGTCATGACGAACAACCTGAGCGTCACCTTTCTCGCCTTTGCCGCCGGGCTCACGGCGGGGCTCGGCACCCTTTATATGGTCATCTGAAACGGGATTCTGTTCGGGGTTATCGGCATGGTGTGCCGGGAGCACGGGAGAAGCCTGAAGCTATGGAGCTTTGTCGCGCCGCACGGCTCGCTCGAGCTGCCCGCGGTCGTGATCGGGGGCGCGGCGGGCTTTCGCCTCGCGAGCGGGCTCTTGTTCTCGGCGTGTGGAGCCGACGACACTCCCTCGCGCTTGCCGGGGCCGAGGCGACGCGTTTGATCGTGGGTGTGGTTCCGCTGCTGGTGGTTGCAGGCTTGTTTGAGGGCTTGTTCTCGCCGGCCCATGTCCCGGCCGCGCTCAAGTTCCTGGTCGGCGCGGTTCTATTTTCGCTGCTGACCCTGTGGCTGCTGCGGCCTGCAACCGCGGCTGTGGCTGGGTACACCCGCACGGTTTGCCTCAGACTCGCGACTGCCCAACGCTCCGCCAGGCCCAGAAAGCCCCGTAGACACAGGAACACCTCGCCGGTTTCGGCGTCCCCGCGCTCAGACGGAGTCATGGTGTAAGCGATCGCCGCCGACTCGCGCGCGGAGCCGGAAAAATGCCCGCCAGAGCGGCGCATCCGCGACGAGCGCGGGCGAAAGCGCGTCGAGTGCTTCGCCGCGCAGGGGCTGGTTCGAGCTGATCGTGAGCTCGACCTCGATCGGCCGGCCCAGCACGGCCATGCCCCGCCAGGCGCGTGCCGCCGTGAAACACGACGGGGCACAGCCGTTTTGGGCGGCGTCGTACACAGCCAGCGCAAACACCGCACTGTCCACATCGGCGCGGCAAACAGAAAACGATGGAACGCAAAGGCCGGGGCAAGCAGGAGCAGCCCGGCGGCGAGCAGCAGCAGGGCGCGCAGGGTCAGGGCGTAGGGAAAGCGGCCTTTCGCCCTCGCCGTCGCCTCCACGGGCGCGGGCTTCAAGCCGGGGTTCACGGTTTCGATTCCGTACGAGGCACGGGGATGGGCGCCAAAACCTCCCGTATCACGCGCGCGGCGTCCTGGCTTTCCAGCACCGCCTCCGGTCGCAGGACTAAGCGCTGCCCCAGCACCGGGGGCGCGGCTTGCTTCACATCGTCCGGCAGAAGATAGCCCCGCCCGTCGACTGCGGCATAGGCCCGCGCGACCAGCATCAGTGCGATCGCCGCGCGCGGGCTCGCGCCCAGGGCCACGGCCGGCCACTCACGGGTGCGGCGCACAATGGCAAGCAGGTAGTCGTACAAGGCGGGCTCGGTTCGCACGTTGAGAACCTCGCACTGCGCCTGGGCGAGCAAGCCTTCCGGCACAGGTACCATGGTGGGCGCGTCCATCCGATGGCAGCCAGGGCGAGCCCTCCAAGCAGCCGCGCCGGCCAGCGAGCGGCCCTACCCGACAATGCCAACCGAGACAGCCGCTCCCCCAAGAAGTGAAGGACGCGATCGCAGAGCCCCTTCCAAGCGCTGGGCGGCGGGAGCGGCCGGTATGCGCCGTTCCGCACCGCCTCAGCCAGGGCACGGCGCGCTGAGGCCAGCTCCGGTTGTGTGACGACGTCGAACTATCGGGCATGCGGCGGCATAGTTTGCGGAATCGCCGGAACAGCAGCCGCTAGAACCAGGCCCAGCAAGGACGAAGCCGCAGACCGTCCCCTCATCCTAGGGCAACGTCGGCAGGAACGGGCTCGGCTGCTTTCTCGAGCAGCCGCTCAATGTCGAAGCCCTCCTTGCGGACCCGGGTATCAAGGGAAAACAGGGTCAGCCCGATGCCGTAGATCGGGGTAGCCAGGCAGGTGGAAACAAAGCCGGCCAGGAGCGTATACGCCGTGAGCCATAGGCTGACGTGCCCGTGACCCCGGCTGAACGCGCCGAAGATCGGCGCAAGCAGCGCGAAGCCCAGGATGGTTTGCAGGACCGCAGCCATGAAAAGCAGCACAAAAATGCGCCCGCGCAGCCTCTTTGACAGCCCCACGCTGCGGCGTAATGCGGGGCGCACGCCCACCTCCTCATACACTGCGGCCGTGGTGCTGAGGGTGTAGCGCAGGAAAAGCCAGATGCCGAGGGCAGGGCAATCAGTACGGATCTAAAGATAAAGAAGCTCACCAGCACAGGCGGCTTTGCTGCCGTCTTATGTTGCGCTGCTGCCAGAATCGCAAAAAAGCTTCGGTACACAAGCACCGCCGGCCACCATGCAAGCAGAAATCCCGACACAACTTAATCCCGTGTAGCGCAGCCACCGGGGCAGCACCGTGCAGTACGCCTCGCGGATGCTTGTGCCCTCGCCCAGCGAAACGGCTAGAACTGCCCGCGCCATTGCCGCTGTCGCCAGTACGTAAGCTGCCAAGGTGAACGCGCCGACCAGGATCGAGCCTGTCGCGCTCACCGCCGGGGTGAGCTGCGAAGCACCCAGCGCGCGCAAGGCTTCCAGCTCCAACGCGCTCGCGAGCAGACGCGCGACCGAGGCTGCCGCGCCAATACCTGTAAACAGCAAAAAGCGCGTGCGATACAGCAGAAAGGTGCGGTCCAGAGCCTCGCCCAGCGACAGGGGCCGCAGCTCAAATTCCATGGCAGCCTCCGCCCCTTCTTAGAAAGTGCGCGCGGAGAGACTAGCACAGCTTTTCGCCGCTTCTTTCTCTTGAGCGAAATTTACTGGACGCAGCTTTCCCATAGATGTGTCCTCCCTGCCCCGAAGCGTATAGCTATCCAGACGCAAGATACGCAGACCCTAAAAGGTCCCGCGGTTACGATGGACATGCTTCGGCTCTTCAGGTGCGGGCTTCCGGTTTGCTCGACGGCGTTCCAGTGAACGGCTATTTGCGCCACGACCGTAAGCCCCGGCGAATAGAGCTCATTCTCCCGCTCGGTATCGCACAACTCGGCGAAGGTTATGCGGTGCTGGTGCGGGTTGATGAATCCCTAACTCCCGGCATCGCGCCTGCTTCCGCTCTGGCGAGTGAGAGCAGCGGGGCGATTCCTGCTCTTTCATCCAGTCCGGAAGGGAGAATGGCAGGAGTCCGTTACATCCACTGCGTGGGGCGCAGGTAGCTTCGGGGTCCAGCTTCACGCCGCAAGTCCGGTCTGCCGCCGGTCTTTTTGCCTGTCCGATTAAGCTGAACCAATATGCGGCTTGTGGCAAGTTCGCTCGCTAACCATGGAGTTAAACAGAATCGAGAGCAGTATCGCTGATGCAGTCAAGAGGAGGGAGCGGAACTACTCCGCGTGTTCGCATCTCCCCCAGGAAAGGATGCCCTAGCCGCACCTACATCCTTTGCAGGTTCCCGGCGGTTTCCAACGAAGAGGCGTCCGCGCGCCGGCTTACTCCGGTATCGCGTACGTGCTCGGTCTCTTCCCACCCGGCCAGTTCCGTGCTGCCTTCAATCAACCGCGCGCCGCGCGACAGGAAAAGGTACGTCCAAGCCCATTGCGCCAGCACGGCCAAGCGGTTGCGGAAACCGATGATGAAGACGAGATGGACGGCAAGCCAAGTCGCCCAGGCCGGCAGCCCTCCCCAATGCGCCTTGAATGGCCATTTCACGTCCGCTACCGCCGCGTAGCGGCCGATGGTCGCCATGTCGCCTTTGTCGAAGTACACGAACTCCCGCCGCGGCTGCTTGGCTAGGTCGGCGGCAATCATCCCTGCTGCGTGCGTTCCCATTTGCAGCGCCGGCTGGGCTACACCCGGCAATTCATGTCCGCCTTGCACAAACCGCGCCAGATCGCCGCAGACGAACACATTCTCCAAATTTTCCGGGTTTAGCGTCGCATTCACGATCACTTTCTTGCGCTTATCAAGCGACGCGCCCAGCATCTCGCCCACGGGCGAAGAGGCGACGCCGGCGCCCCAGAGCGTGACCACCGCATCGAGCTTATCCTGGTCCTTTACCTTTACAAAGCCGGGGCCGATCTCCTCCACCATCCAGTTCGTTTGGGTTTTTACGCCAAGCCGGTTGAGCTGTTTAACAGCCTTCTCCGACAGATCCTCGGGGTAGCTGGGCAAGATACGCGGACCGCCTTCCATCAGCAGAATGCGCGCCTTTGACGGGTCGATATGACGTAAGACATGTTTCAGGAAACACTCACCAAGTTCCGAAATAGCCCCGGCCAGCTCTAAGCCCGTGGGCCACCCGCCGATCACCACAAAGTTAAGCGGTCGGTGCGAACCGGTCTCGACAGCCTGCCGCTCCGCAAGTTCAAATGCCAGCAGAACACGCCGCCGGATTTCTGACGCATCCTCAACGCTCTTAAGCCCCGGGGCAAACTGCTCCCACTCCGGATGGCCGAAGTAAGATTTCAGCGAACCCGTCGCCACGATCAGGTAGTCATACTCAAGCTGAGCGCCGCCGTGCAGCTTTACCCGCTGCGCCCGCGCGTCGACGTCTTCCACCTCATCCATCAAGACATCAACGTTCCGCGCGTCGCGCAGCACATGGCGGATCGGCGTTGCGATGTCAGTAGGCGCGAGCGTCGCCAGGGCTACCTGGTACAGCAGGGGTTGAAAGGTGTAGTGATTACTTTTGTCCACTAGGGTGACTTCAACCGGCATCTTGCTGAGTGCCTTGGCCGCGTTCATGCCTGCGAAGCCACCTCCCACAATCACGACCCGCGGCCTCCGTCCCTAGTCTACCGCCCTGTTCTTGAAAACTTTTCCTGTCGATTTGCCTGCTGCCATTGTCTGCCTCCCTTGCCGTTCGTTCTTCACCCTACGCTCAAAGGGATGCGCGCGCTGGCAAGGATGAGGCTTTCGCCTCGTAACACGGTCAGCTCTCGGCTCATTGCGGCCGTTCCACGATGCTGGTCTGGAGCGTGCCCGCCTGCCCTACGCTCGCCAGAATACTAATGTTCACTGCTTGCCCTTGCGCGTCATAAGGTGTCAGGGTCACAAGGCCATTTGCGTCTGAGGTTAAGGTCGTCGACACGGTTGCGATCACCGGGACCGCCGGGCAGCGTCCGTCTGCGGGGCAGGGCGGCTGCCAAGCCGTGACGCGCTGGTATAGGCCCACCGTTGCGCCTGCCATGGGGTGCCCTACTCCATCGATCACTTCCAGCACCACGGGAACAACCGTTCCGCCGGCCGTGAGGCTCTGCCCCACTCCGCTGACCGGGAGCAAGGTTGCCGCTTCCTCATGCACCGCGCTGATCTGAAAGACAGCGCAGCCGGCGCTCTGCCCCTGGCAGGCCCGCACCGTGGCGGTCGCGCCTGCTTGGAGCGCTCCGGCAGTCACCGTGGTCGTCGCGATCCCCGCGGCATTGCTGCTGGAGGCTGCGGCTTGCACCTGCGCGCCCGCGCCGCCTACCCATTGCACGGCCGCGCCCTGCACCGGACTGCCCCCGCTCAGCACAATCGCCGCCGGCTGCCAGCTCACCTGTGCGCCGATCGCCACATACAAAGCATTGGTCGCGGCAATCGTCGGCGGCGTGCCGCCATCAAACGCCGCGGTCACCGACGCTCCATCCGCGAGCGAAGCCCTCACCTGCGTCGCCTACGCGCCCGCAGCGGCAACAGTAACTGTGGCCATTCCGTTGGCGTCGGAAACAGCGGTGCAGGTCGCCGCGCCGCAGCCCATCCGCGCGGCACCGCTTGCCACCGCGTAGCTCACCTGCACATTTGCCGCCGGGGTTTGCCCATCCGCGGCGAGTACTTGCACCGTGAACGGCATCGGCACGCCTTGCTGCACCGTCCCGCTCGGGGCGGCGATGATCCGCACGCCGTCATCCCCATGCGCGTCATAGCTCAACCCGTCCAGGATTTCGGCAAGGCCCAAGGTCTGCGGATCCTTTACTCGCAGAACCACGGTCCCGGTCGGCGCATTCATCGCCGGTGCTACCGCTGTGATTTCGGTCGGGGTCACGCTGGTGATCGCAGCCTGCGCGCTACCCACCCACACCTGCATGCCAGGGCGGAAGCCTTGCCCTTGGATCGACAGCGCCCCTCCATTCAGCGTCAATCGGGCTGGGAAAACCGAGTCGGCGTAAAGCAGCCGCGCGCGGTAGGCAAAGTCCGGCCGTCCGTCGCCCCGCACATCCGCGAACGCCACCCGTACCTCACCATCCGCGTCGGTGGCCACTGAAAGCGTAGTCAGTCCGGTTTGTGCGCCGTTGTAGGGGGTCGTCGTGAACAGATCCGGTAGAGTGTCCGTCGCCCGCGAGCCGTCCCAAACGCCGATGACCGTTGCTGCTTTCTCCTGCGTCGGCAAGCCCGTTTCACCGAGCGATTGCGCCTCCACCGTCCAAAACCGATTCGCCCGCGTATGGAACTGGAACCAACCCGTGTGCCCGTAGCCGACCAGCTTCGCGATCCACTCGCCATTGCCCGCCGACCGATTCGGTGAGGACGGCGAGCCATCATCGGTGAGGGTGCCGTCGGCCGAGTCGCCCAGGGTAAAGTTCTGCGTCACCACCGCGCCCGCGCTTAGGCTGCCTAGGTACGCCGTCTGCATCGCGCCCGAGGGCGATACCTGCGACACCGTATCCGGCCCGACCGTATCCGGGCCCGTATACAGCTTGGTTTCCCACTGCCCGTACGGACCCACGGCGGCGTTGCCCGTGTACAACCGATTCACCGGCTCGATCAGAATCCGGTACCGCGCCGAGCTCGCTCCCGGCGGCAGCGGCACGCCCGCGATCGAGTACCAGCCTTCCTTGGTCGGGTCGTCACTCCCGAAACGCCCATAGGCCGCGCCCTGGGGGTCGGTTGGCCCTAATACCGGGTTTGCCCCGTTGACGCAAAAATACGCGCCCGAAACCGCGCTTACTGTATAGCGCAGGTCCGGCGCGTCGCCGTTCGCGGTCGCGTTCAGGGGTACAAGCTCGATATTCACACCCTGCATGCCTTGACCGTTGCGGAACGAAACCGTCCCTTGCACGGTAAACGTAGCCGAAGCCGTGACCGTCTTTCCCGGCCACTGGCTCGCGTTGGCCTGCGTTACCGGGTACATCTGGTTCAGGCTCGCGATGTCATCCAGGCGCAGCGTCGTTGGGGTGGGCAGGCAGGTGTTCGCCGAGCCCGAGCACAGCCGCTCCAGCGCATGCATGACCGGCAGCCCAGCAAGGCCGTCGCTGGTGGAGTTCGGCCACATGGACTCGTTTACCTGCGCGAAATCGAGCCCGAGAACCCGGCCCCAAGCCCGCACCAGCTCATACAGAATCAGCGCATTGCCGTCGGAGGAGGTCGCGCACCGCCCGTTGATCACGATGAATGCGTGCGTGATGTTTCCAGACGTTGAAAGCCCATCCACGCCCGACAGGACCGCATTCTGCGTGCATTGTGCCGGGTTGCTCGCCGTAGGGCCGTAGATATCGTCGATTACGCTTCCATCCGCGTCGAGGATGACCGCGACCGGCTTGTTGGTCGCCGAGCCCTGCGCATCCGAGGGCAGCACGGCACCTGTCCCAGCAGGCACATTCGCGGTCACGTTGTTCCCGTTCACATCCTCGCTGAGCGATCCGCCCTGCGTGATGCTCACCGCAGCCGTGCCGACCCCGTTCCATACCGCGGCGGCTTGGGCAACGCCGTATGCGGCGGCGCTGTTCGAGACCGAGGATGACAGCGCACCCTGATCCATGTAGAAACTTACCTGGCCGCCCGCCCACACCACCGGGCTGCCCTTGGCCGCCGGGTTGAAATATCGCGCTCCCGCAACCCAGCGCGGACCGCTCGCCCACGCTCCCGAGCAGCCAACCGCAAGCAGCAGCCACACCAGCCAACGGACAGAACGCATCGCCCCCACC
>CAXTUV010000060.1:0-9691 GCA_964247445.1 uncultured Acidobacteriaceae bacterium
ATTGTAGAGAGGGATGCTCTCGCCATTGCCGGAGGCGCGATTCAAGCGGTTATAAAAGCCCTGCAAGCTTTCCGAGCCGAATGATCGGCAAGCCAGGAGGTAAACGCAGACGACTAAAAGAGCTATGCGTCGCAATGAAGTCTTCACGATACAGCCTTCCTTCAGCAGCCGGCACTGAAATTGGGGTTGTTTAGCCAATAATTTTCCGAGTTTCAGGCCAAGACAACCGGTAAGATTCGGCAAGCTGTTGTCAGTCGGGACAAACAGCTGAACGATTTGCCCGTTAACCTTAACCTGATGAGCGGGGTAATACCTGAAACTGTATCGAAGGTTGATCTCCGTCCACCAATACGCACCACTTAGAACGGTCTTGGGTGGCCTTTCAAACAAAACTTTGTTGCTGCTAATAGAAGCGATGCCGAAAAGTTGTATCCCGTTCAGCCTACTTAAGGTGCGCAGGAGTTCTCCTAACTGGGTTCAAGCTTTGGCGCTTCAGCCCTGCCGTAGTGTTCCCAAACCTTCGCGTATTTCCACTGGACATACAATGAATGGTTAAGGTGAAAAAGCAAACCTTCCTTGCCGTCCAGGAAGCCCGCGCGGAACAGGTAGTTATAGGTGAAGGTCAGCAGCGGGTTGAGCAGCATGTTGGCGACAAAGGCCGACGTGGACTTGCTGTACCGGCCTTTGCGCCGCAGCAAGGGGACGCTCGCGCTCGAGTAGCGGTTTATATGCTCGATGTACGCGGACAAGGTTGGGTAGGCGTAGTGCAGGAGGTCGCCTTGAAGTGCTCCCACCGGCTCGGTCGTCTTCGGCGTGGCGTGTGGTTCGGTGTCTTCGCGCAACCGTGCGCTGCCCTTACGGAACAGCCGCAGCTTGCGGTCAGGGTAAAGGCCACCGTGACGCATCCATCTACCGAAAACCAGGTTGAGTCGTGAAACGGTGTAGCAGGGCACTGGCGGTTCCGTTTGGAGCAGCTCTCGAATTTCCTGTGAGAGTTCCGTGCTGAGGACCTCGTCGGCATCGAGATTTAGAATCCATGGGCAGCGGCACAGGTCGAGCGCCCGGTTCACCTGCCCGCCATAGCCTCGCCACGGCTCCTCGTAGATAGTAGCGCCGCGCGCGCGGGCAATCTCGATGGTGCCGTCGGTCGAACCTGAGTCCACAACAACGATCTCATCGGCCCAAAGCACGCTGTCCAGCGTTCTCCCGAGATTAGCGGCCTCGTTCTTGGCGACAATAGCGACGGAAAGCGTGGGCATCGCTTTCATGGTAAAGCTGCTTTGGATTCGGTCAAAAGCCGCACCTTGGTAACAGCCGCCCCACGGTTTGGCCGCCCCCGTGCATAAGCGATAGGCAGATGCTGCCTAGTTCTCATCCCGAGCCAATCCACGGTGAACCGGAGCTGCGCCGCCAGCTTTCCGTCGATTTGATTGCAGCGCAGACACACGCGCACTTCGGCGTCAGCGCCGAAACCTATTACCTGCGATCGGAGCTGGCCGCGAGCCATCAGGCAATCCAAACCAGCCGCGGCGAGGCGGAGCGGCTGCGGGCGCGCTGCGTTGCGGCGCAGTCGGCCCTTGCCACGCTCGCGCATGAGATTAGAAACCCGTTAGCGAGCCTGGAGCTGTTTACCAACCTGCTCGAAGCCGAGCCGGCCCGCGCTGTTGAAATCCTCACCCAGATGCGCGCGGGGCTGCGCGGGCTTCATGCGGTTGTCAACAATGTTCTCCGCTTTTATGAGAACGGCAGCGCGCGGCGCGAGCCGGTCGTGCTGAGCCGGGTCGTGGCGGAGGCGGTCGAGTTTGCCCGGCCGCTGGTCGACCGCGCCGGGCTGGATTTCCGCCTTCGCGGGGCCTCGCTCCCATGCCGGGCGATGGCCGACACCCAAGCGCTGCGGCAGCTTGTGCTGAACCTGGTCGGCAACGCTGTCCGGCACACCCGAGCTCCGGGCGCGGTCCATGTGGTCCTGACCCAGGAAGAGCAGCACCTGCGTCTGACCGTGCGTGATACCGGCGAGGGGATCGCCCCCGAACACCTGCCCCACATCTTTCGCGCGGGGTGGAGCGGCGCCGGTTCGACCGGCTTGGGTCTTGCCGTGGCCCGGCGCATTGCCGAGCAGCATGGGGGCTCGCTCAAAGCGCAAAGCACGCCGGGCGAAGGTGCCGCATTCACTTTGGAGCTGCCTGCCCTATGAGCCGATCTGTCTTGATTGTTGATGACGAGCCCGGCATCCGTGCCGCGCTCCTGGCGCACTTCACGCGCGAAGGCTGGCAGGCGGCTGCGGCGAGCGGCCTGCACGAAGCCGAGTACCGGCTGGCGCAGGGCTGGTTCGATCTCGTCGTGACCGACCTGCGCTTGCCCGACGGCTCGGGCGCGAGCTTGCTGCGCGCGGCGCAGGGCACGCCCGTGATCCTTTTAACCGCGTACGGCTCGGTCTCGGACGCGGTCGCGGCCATCCGGGCCGGGGCGCGCGACTATCTCACCAAGCCGGTGAGCTGGCCGCAGCTGCGCGAGGCCGCCGACCGCTGTACCGCCAACCCGGAGGGTCGCATACCGCTTCCCGCGCAGGCCGCCGAGAAAGCCGTCCGGCTCGGCGAAGCCCTGCGTCTGGGCGAGATCGAACGGCTGCACCTGGAGCGCACGCTCGCGCTCGCCCGCGGCAATCGCACCCGCGCGGCGGAGATGCTCGGCATCAGCGTGCGGACTATCCGCAACAAAATCCGCGAGTACGGCCTGCCGCCCCGCAGCTATGCCGACAAATACGCCCACACCACAGGAGCCAACGCATGAGCGCCCCTCTTCTCACGCCCGGCCTTGAGCGCTTTCTCAACCTCACTTCGCAGCGCGAACAGGTCGTTTCCGCCAACATCGCCAATGTCGACACGCCCGGCTACCACGCCAAGGATGTGTCTTTCGCGCAAATGCTGTTGCGCGCCGGCGAGGCCGACGCGCCCGTGCAGATTCGCGATGAGCGGGGCTTGCTCGACCGGCCGGACGGCAACAACGTCGACCTCGACCGCGAAAGCCTCCTGCTCGCGAAGGCGCAGCTTCAGTACGGGCTGGGCGTGCAGCTCATCAAGGGCGAGTTTCACGATCTGCTTACCGCCATTAATGGAGGAGCGTAATGGGTCCGTTTGACGCACTTACGATCTCCGGCTCCGCGCTGTCGGCCGAGCGTCAGCGCTCCGAGGTGATCGCCACCAACATGGCGAATGCTGAAACCACCCACACCGCCGAGGGCGGCCCGTTCCGGCGCAAGGAGGTCGTGTTTCAGGCCGAACATGCCTCCGCGTTTCAGCTCCAGTTCGCCGCGGCGGGGAACGTGCCGCACTTCCGCGACCGGCAGGCGGGGACGGTTCGTTTGTCGCGCGTCGTCGATGACCCGACCGCGCCCGTGAAGCGATACGAGCCCGGCCACCCGGACGCGGACAAGGAAGGCTATGTCGCCTACCCGGCAATCAATCCGGTGCAGGAGATGGTGGACCTGCTCGGCTCGGTGCGGGCCTACCAACTCAACGCCTCGGCCGTGAGCGCCTCGAAGCAGCTGATTCAACAATCCATCGACATTTTGAAGAGCTAGGGAGCACACCATGGTCAACCCAATTACACCCGCGGTCGGCGCGGTCACCTCCATCTTCGGCCCGGTCGCGCCGTCCTCGGGCGAGGCGGCGTCAGGTTTAGGCTCAGGCTTCACGGGCGTGCTGAAGCAGGCCATCAACCAGGTCAGCGGCTTGCAGTCCGATGCCGCCGCGCAGGTCGGCAACGTGCTCGCCGGCGGCAGCGCGGACTTGGGCCAGACCACGGTCGCGGTCGAGAAAGCCGACGTCGCGTTCCAGCTTCTGCTGCAGGTCCGCAACAAGGTAGTCGCCGCCTACCAGGATCTTGAGAAAGCCCAGTTCTAATCCATGCAGAACTTTCTCCAACAACTCGGGGCGTTTTGGGCGAGCCGCGACAAACGGCAGCGCGGCTTCCTCCTCGCGGGCGCGGCTGCAACGGTGGCGCTGCTGGCCGTGTTCGCGCACCTGATCGCCGCGCCCGACCTCCGGCCGCTGATGACGGGCCTCGACCCGGCGGACGCGCAAACGCTTTCGGCCGCGCTCACAGCCAAGGGCATCCCGAACGCGATCAGCCCAGACGGGCACCAGGTGAGCGTCGCGCCGGACAAGCTGGATCAGGCACGGCTCGCGGCGGCTTCGGGTGCGGGGCATCACTCGGGGCGCTTGGGCTTTGAGATCTTCGACAAGGTCTCCTGGGGCGAAACCGAGTTCGACGAGAAAGTGAACTACCAGCGCGCGCTTGAGGGCGAGCTCGAACGCACCATCGCGACCCTCGGCTCGGTGAAAAGCGCGCGGGTACACCTGGTGATGGCGACTGACTCGGTGTTCCTCGACGGCGGGCGCAGCGCGAAAGCTTCGGTGGCGCTCAAGCTGCGCGGGCCGGCGTTGACGCACGAGGAGATCGCGGCAATCCAAAAATTGGTGGCGGGCGCGGTCGATGGATTGAAGCCGTCCGACGTCGCGGTCATCGACGCGGACTCCGGCTCCTCGCTCGGCCGCTCGGGCGAGGACGGCGGGGACGGCGAGGCCGAAAAGCGCTTGGAGCAGCGCTTGATCGCGATCCTGACGCCCGTGGTCGGGGCCGATCACATCCGCGCCAGCGTCAATATCGACTACGACCAGGGCACGACCGAGCGCAGCCAGGAAGAGTACGATCCTTCCGTTTCGGCCCCGCTCACGGTGCAACGGTCCGAGGACCAGACCTCGGCCGGAG
This sequence comes from uncultured Acidobacteriaceae bacterium, assembly GCA_964247445.1. Taxonomy (GTDB): domain Bacteria; phylum Acidobacteriota; class Terriglobia; order Terriglobales; family Acidobacteriaceae; genus EB88. The sequence goes on from CAXTUV010000060.1 coordinate 4,771, forward strand.
CGGGCGCGAGCGGCGTCCCGGGCACAACGAGCAATGTGCCGCAAGGCAAGGGCGGGCTGCCGAACGTGCCCAACGTCCCGGACGACGGCGGCGAAAGCACTAAGACCGAAAACTCCACCTTCGGCGTGAATAAGACTGTCACACATCTTGTTGAGCCCGCCGGGCGCGTCCGGCGCGTGACCGCCGCTCTGCTGGTCGACGACAACATCGTCCGCCGCCCGCTGCCGAAGGGTAAGTTTCAGGACGTCCGCATGCATCGCTCGCCCGAGGAGCTGAAGCAGCTGCAAGACTTGGCCTCTTCCGCCATCGGCCTCGACACGGCCCGCGGCGACGTGCTCACGATCGAGGACATGAGTTTTCAGCAGGCCGCGGTCGTGGACATCCCGCCGCCCTCAGTCGCCGACAAGCTCCGCAAAGGCTTGAACGACTACTCCCTCGCCGTCCGCTATGGCTCGCTGCTGGCGCTGTTTCTGCTGGGGTACTTCCTCATGGTCCGCCCATTGCACAAGCGCGCCTTTGCCGCCCTGCCCGCGCCCGCGCTGCCTGAGGCAGAGCACATCCCGCAGATCGCTGAAGCGCCGCCCCTGCCGCAGCTGCCGCCCGTACACCCGGGCGAGGAAGCCCTGCTATCGGGCGCGCTCAAGGAGCGCTTGCAGGAGATGGTCAAGGCCGAACCGCAGAACTCAACCCGGGCCGTGCAGGCCTGGCTTAGGGAGTCCTAAATGAGAAGTTCTCCTACACAGCTTGTAAATCCGGTAAGGCTTGACGTGGCTTTTCCGTCAAGAAAAGCCACACGCCCCAACTCTCTACGGCAGCCTCGGATAGGAGAACCGCGTAAATGAGCACCGGATTAGCCCAGCAGACCCAGCTCACCGGCGCGCGCAAGGCCGCGATCCTCCTAGCTGTGCTCGGCGAGGAAGCCGCCGCGACGATCCTGCGCGCGCTGCCGGAGGACGACCTCCAGCGGGTCACGCAAGAGATCGCCCGGCTCGGCGCGGTGCCTAAGGAAGTTTCCATCAAAATCATGGAGGAGTACCAGCAACTCGCGGTCGCGCAGGAGTTCATCGCGCAGGGCGGGCAGGATGCCGCGCAGCGCATGCTGGTCAAGGCCTTCGGCGAAAACGGCGCGCGTGAGATGGTGCAGAGGCTCATCCGCGCCAACGAGCTCAGCGCCAACCGCGTCGACTCCCTCCAACGCATCGACGCGAAGCAGCTCGCGCGATTCCTGGAGGGCGAGCACCCGCAAACCGTCGCGCTCATCCTCGGGCACCTTGAAGCCAAGCAGGCGTCCGCGCTGCTTCTCCACTTGCCCCCGCAAGTGCGGGCCGAATCCGTAAAGCGTTTGGCGCAGTTGCGGCAGTTCTCGCCCGAGATGGCCGAGAAAGTTTCGCGTGTGCTTAATCGGCGGCTGCGCGCGGTCGGCGAGCAGACCAAGCGCACCTACTCCGGTTTTCAAAGCGTGGCCGACCTGATGAACAACATCGACGCGACCACTTCCCGCGAAATCCTGGAAATGATCGAGAAGGAAGAGGCCAAACTCGCCGCCTCCATCCGCGACCTGATGTTCACCTTTGAAGATTTTCTCAGTGTCCCGGAAATTCAGATAAGGGAAGTGACCGGAGCGGTCGATAAAAAGACTTTGACGCTTGCGCTCAAGGGCGCGAGCGAGGAACTCAGGAGCCACTTCTTCCAAACCATGAGTTCGCGCGCGATCGAGATGATGAAGGAAGACGCCGAATCACTCGGGCCGGTGCGCTCGCGCGATGTCGCGAAGGCGCAGCTCGAAGTGGTGGCGCTGGCGCGCACGCTCGAATCCGAAGGCAAGATTGCACTCAAGAGCGAGGGAGCCGATGAATATGTCGTTTAACCGTCCCGCAGGCACCATGCCGCGCATTCCCACCCCGGTCACCGCATTCCAATACCGCGATTCAAGCCCGGGGCCAATGCCGCAGTTCTCCCGGCTGCGCGCCCCGGAAGCAGAACCCGAACCGCCCCGTCCGCGCGCGGAAGTGGAGATGACCCGCGCCGAGCTGCAAGCCGCGCTCGCGCAGGCCCGCACGGAAGGCGCTTCCGCCGCCGAAGCGCGGCTGCGCGACGAGCCGGAAAAGCACAGGAAAGGGGAGACCGCCCGCATCACCGCCGCCCTCGACTGCTTTGACCGCGAGCGCAAAGGCTACTTTGCCCGGATTGAGTCCGAGGTCGTCCGGCTTTCGCTTTCGATCGCCGCGAAAATCCTCCACCGCGAAGCGCAGGTAGACCCCATGCTCGTCGCGGCGCTGGTGCAGATCGCGGTCAACCAACTCAAGGAAAACACGGCTGTTACGATTCGCGTACATCCAAGAGCCGCCGGGCGCTGGCGCGCGCACTTTGAAACCTCGCCGCAGTGGGCCGCGGTTTCTGTCGTGGAAGACGCGGAGCTCGACGCCGGCGACTGCATGCTCGAAACCGCGCTTGGTTCGGCGAACTTCTCACTCGCGGCGCAGCTGAAAGAGGTCGAGCAGGGCTTCTTCGACATCCTGGCCCAAACCCCGCGCGGCTGAACCGATGCCGCTCGCCTCGTTCTTCCAACACCTGGAGCAGGGTTCAACCCTGCGCTGGACCGGCCGCGTGCTCCAGGTCACCGGTAACCTGATCGAGTCCGAAGGGCCGTTTTGCTCGGTCGGCGAGGCGTGCGAGGTCCAAAGCTCGACGGACGACCGCCGCTACCCCGGCGAGATTGTCGGCTTTCGCGGCTCGACTATGCTCGCGATGACCTTGGAGCGCCCGCACGGCATTCGCTATGGCGACCGCGTGGTCGCGTCCGGCGCGCACCCTTCGATCCGCGTGGGCGCGGGGCTGCTCGGGCGGGTTGTGGATGCGACGGGAACCCCGATCGACGGCGGCCCGGAGTTTCGCGCCGAGCGCACCATTCGCGTGGATGGGGAAGCGCCAGCCCCGCTCGCGCGCACTCCCATTCGCAAGCCGCTCGGCTGCGGGGTGCGGGCATTGGACGCGTTTGTCCCGTGCGGGCGCGGCCAGCGGCTCGGCATCTTCGGCGGGTCGGGCGTTGGGAAAAGCACTCTGCTGGGCATGATGGCGTCCGGCACGGAAGCCGACCTGACCGTCATGGCGCTGGTCGGCGAGCGCGGCCGCGAAGTCGGCGAGTTCCTGGAAGTGCTGGGCGAAGAAGGCCGGCGGCGGTCGCTTTTGGTCGTCTCGACCTCCGATCAAAGCCCGCTGCTGCGGCTCCGCGCTGCCATGAGCGCGACCGCGATCGCCGAGCATTTCGCGGCGCAGGGCAAGCACGTTTTGCTCGTCGTCGACTCGCTGACTCGCTTCGCCATGGCGCAGCGCGAGATCGGCCTGGCCGCCGGCGAGCCGCCGACCGCGAAAGGCTACACGCCATCCGTGCTGACCATGCTTGCCCGGCTTGTCGAGCGCGCCGGCAACTTTCATTCCGGCTCGATCACGGCCTTCTACACAGTCTTGATGGAGGGCGACGATCAGCAGGATCCCGTGGCCGATACGGTCCGGTCGCTGCTCGACGGGCACATCATTCTCAGCCGCGCGCTCGTGCTCAAGAACCACTTTCCACCCGTATCCGTGCTTGACTCCCTCAGCCGGCTCATGCCCGCGATCGCGCCTCCCGAGCACCTGCGCAAAGCGGGCGCGCTGCGCGAGCTGCTGGCCGCCTACACGCGGTCCGAGGACTTGCTGCGCATCGGCGCATATCAGCGCGGGGCCGACCCCACGCTCGACCGCGCGGTCGAGGTGCTGCCCGAGCTCCACCGCTTCCTCCAACAGCGCGCGGGCGAGGGCTCCACGCAGCCCGAAACGCTCGCCCGCTTCCTGGCGCTGCCAAGCTGATGGCCTACCATTTCCCACTCGCCGCTGTTTTGCGCGTGCGCGAGCTTGCCTTAGAAAGGGAAGAGCAGGCGCTCGCGCGCATCCACGCAGAGCTTGCCCAGCTGCGCGCCGCGCTCGTGCAAACCGAGGCTGACCTGCGAAACTCTGCCGTACTGCGCGAGCGGGCCTTTGCCGCCTCGGCCCTGCCCGCGATGCACCTCCACGGCCTGACGCACGCAAGCACCGCTTTCCGCCTGCGCCGCGACACGCTGCGAGAGCAGATCGCCGTCGCCGAGGTGCGCCGGACAGCGCAGGTGGCCCGCTACAGCGAGGCCTACCGCGAGCGCGAAACCCTGCTTTCCTTGCGCGAGAAAGGGCAAACCGCGCATCGCGAAGTGCAAGGCAAGCGTGAGGAGCAAGCCGCAGATGAGGCTTTTCTTAACAAACAGGCCCGCGCACGGCGGCTTCCCGGAGCCAAGTAGGCAAACTCTGCCGGGCACGCACCCGGCAATTACTGCCTAGCTCGGACGGCCGCATCCTTCCAAAGCAGTTGTAAGTTGAAGTAAAGAGAACACTTAACTCAGTGAATCACGGCGGAGTCAACGTTTCGGATTTGGCGAGCGAAATGCACAGGAGAGTGTTGTGAACACGGCTCTTCCATCCATCAGCACCGCCCCGCAAACACCTCCGCCGCTTGCGGCAGCGCCGGCCGCCGATCCGCCAGAACAGGCTTTCACCACGACCCTGCAGGCCACCCTGAACGCATCCGCCGTGGAAGGCAAGGTCGCGCCGGCCACCGGGGTGAGCGACCCACACGCTGGCAGGAAAGCCGAGCCAAAGGACGAAGCGCAAGCGCATTGACCTCGCTTGCGGCACTCATCCTGCCGCCAGCTCTGCCCCCTCTGCTTCCAGAAATCGTCTCTTCATCGGCCGGCAGTGCGCAGACCGAATCCGTGAACGCAAGCCCGGTCGCGACACCGCCTCCCACGCAGTTGCCGAGCAGCCCCGAGCAGAAGATACCTACTTCTCAGCAGGCTTTTTCCCTGAGCGGCCAAACGGCCGTCCCTCCGGCAGGGCCGACTCCGAGCCTGTCGGT